>NZ_JBSLZM010000101.1:0-13672 GCF_056494385.1 Aquifex sp.
GTTAAACACTTCCCCTTTTTTTCCAAACGAGGTATATCGTAAGAAGAACACGTATATTGGTTATAAGTGCAAGAAGGACGAATAACGCTTTTATCCATCCAAAAAGTGTAAATATCATTATGAGGAAAATTCTTTCATCCCTCTTCCCGAGAAGATATCTGAGTTCCTTTATAACAACGTAAGCATCTTCACAGTAAGCACCTTTATACCTTTCCGTAGAGTAGCTAACCATTAGAGTTCCAAAAAGAGCAAGGAAAACCCAAGGCATAAAGCCCCACGATGGTTTTATGTGAAAAGTTAAAGCGGTTAGGAAGGCGAAATCCACATATCTGTCAAGTAAAGAGTCAAGCCATGCCCCGAACTTGGTCGTCTGCATACGGGCACGGGCTATTTCCCCGTCAAGTCCGTCCAGAACAGAACTTATCTGAAGGAGTATACCTCCGAGAGGAGGAGAAAAGTAAGCAACTAAAGCGGAAAAGAGTCCCAAAAGAAACGTGTAAACGGTTACCTGGTTAGGTGTAAACTTCTCAACAAGGTAAGGAGATATTCTCGTTGATATTTTTCTATTTAGATTTCTTGAGATAAAGCCGTCTCCTGCTCCCTTTATAGCGGTTTTCACTATAAGTTTTCTCGCCTTTTTGATATCCTCGGGTGTGTCTATATCCATCCAGAAGTATCCCGATAAATAGGTGCAGGGTATTTGTGCATACTTTGCGAGCTGACTCATAGTAAGCTTATCAGTCTCTTTAAGAAGCTCCTCAGCTTTTCTAAATATCTCATCGTTTAAAATAAAAAATCCCGTATCAAAACCGTCGTAATTTTTTATTTCTTTCCCTATATCCTTAACTTTCCCTTCTTCACACTTGACTTTAGTGGCTTCGTCCCTGTCTATGTATAACCCTACTTTGTCTACGATTAAGCCTTCACTTTTGAGGGCTTCCTTTATAAACTCCTTTTCGTAAACGTGGTCCGACATAACTACGACAAATCTTCCCTTGACCTTATCCTTTGCAAGGTAGAGAGAGTAACCGTTTTCTTTTTCGGGGTATGGATTGGGAATTATCTCAGCATTTAGGTTATTTTCTCTTAAAAATTCTTCAAGCTTATCTTTATACTTTTCGTTTACAACTATTATAAACTCTTCAACTCCTTCCTCTTGGAGCTGTTTCATTGTCCTGTAGAGGAGTTCTCTTCCCGCTACCTTAATAAGAGCCTTCGGAAGTTCATCGGTGTAAGGTCTCAGTCTTTTTCCTTCTCCTCCCGCAAGGATTACGGCTGTTTTTACCATCGTAAAAAGTATTATATAAGTATGAACCTTCCTTTTATCTTAAGCCGTGTAAAGGGCATAACTTCAAGTTCAAAGGAAGTAAAAAGGGGATATCTCTTCTTTGCTATAAGAGGGTGCAGGTATGACGGTCACGATTTTGCAAAAGAAGCACAAAGTAGGGGAGCTTACGCGGTCGTTGCTGAAAAGCCTCTCCATCTTGACATTCCCGTAATAGTTGTAGAAAACACGCGGAAAGTTCTCGGTGAAGCTTCACACGTATTTTTCGGGGAACCTTCAAAGAAATTTAACGTCATAGGTGTTACGGGAACAAACGGGAAAACCACAACAACCTACGTAATAGAGAAGATACTTGAAACTTCGGGGGAAAAGGTAGGCGTTTTGGGAACTGTAAACTACAGAATAGGGAATGAAGTTCTCGGAGAGGGAAGGACAACTCCCGACCCTATAACGTGGCACGGAACACTTAAAAAGCTTTTAGAGAAGGGAGCTACACACGTTGTAGCAGAAATTTCTTCCCACGCCCTTGACCAGTTCAGGGTTTACCCGACCAAGTTTGAAGCTGTCGTATTTACAAACTTAACACGGGACCATCTTGATTACCATAAAACTATGGAAGACTACTTTCTTTCAAAGAAAAGGCTTTTTACGGAATACACTTCAAAGGTAAAAATTGTAAATGCGGATGACCCTTACGGGAAAAGACTTATTAAGGAAGTAAAAGGGGAAATTATAACCTACGGAAGGGAAGGAGAGCTTAAAATCTCGGAGTTTTATACAAACCTTAAAGGTTCAAAAATGAAAGTTTCTTTCAGGGGAAAGAGTTATACTTTTTTCTCAAATCTTATAGGGGAGTTTCAGGCGTATAACCTGTGTGCCGGAATAGCCTACGCACTCTGGAAGGGAATAGATGAGGAGGTAATAGCGGAAGCCTTAAAATGTGTAAAGGTTCCCGGAAGGTTTGAAGTGGTTTACAACGGAGTTTTTACCGTTATAGTTGATTACGCACACACACCCGATGCAATTGAAAACGTTTTAAGGACCGCACGAAAAATTACGAGAGGGAGATTAATATCCCTTTTCGGGGCAGGGGGAAACAGAGACAGGGAAAAAAGACCTATGATGGGGGAAGCTTCCGAGAGATACAGCGACCTAATTATCCTTACCTCCGACAACCCGAGGGATGAAGAACCCGAGACGATAATACAGGACATACTTAAGGGGATAAAGGAAAGGGAAAAGGTTATCGTTGAGCCCGACAGGAGAAAGGCTATAGAACTTGCCTTGAAAACAGCAAGGAAGGGGGACACGGTCGCCATACTGGGAAAGGGGCATGAAAATTATCAGGAGATAAAAGGTGTAAAATATCCTTTCAGTGATGCTGAGGTTGTTAAAGAAATCCTCGGAGGTGATGGTTGTATAGGGAAGGACTAAATCCCAAGGAAGGAAAACAACCCTGTGACTTTGAAACGCTTTATTACCATGTAAAGCAGGAACTCCTTGAAATATTTAAGAATGCAGATAGACCAATACCGAGGGTTAAAATAAAGGAGCTCAAATCTTCACAGATATGCGGGCTTGTTAATTTGGCTAAGGTCCTTCTTTACCTTGAAAATCTGGGTGTTGTTACCGTTGTTAATAAAGAGTATTACTACCAGGAGTGGGAGATAGACATACAACCTCAGGTTCTTGACGTCTTATTTGAACAGATATGAAGAAGATATACTTGATAAGACACGCACAGAGCGAGTATAACGAGAAGGGTATCTTTCAAGGAAGACTTGATAGCGACCTCACACCCCTTGGTTTCGTTCAGGCAAGGCTCCTCACGGGATACTTCAAAAGGGAAAAACCCGAGGTGATATTTACCTCACCTCAGAGAAGGGCTTACAAGACCGCCTTAACCCTTTCCGACATACTCGGGGTCAACCTCGTGGTTGATGAAAGAATAAGGGAGATGTCCTTCGGAGTTCTTGAGGGAAACCACTTCTGGACTATGTTTGAGGAAAATAAAAAGATGATACTTGATTGGCTAAAAAATCCCGTGGAAAATCCCCTTCCGACACAGGAGGATATGAAGATTTTTGAGGAAAGAGTATCGGATTTCTTGAGGGAGATTATTCAAAGAAAGGAAAAATATATCGCGGTTGTAGGCCACGGGGGAACCCTTCACGGACTTGTGTGTTTGGCTCTCGGAATAGGACTTGAGAAGATGTGGCACATTCATATGGACAACACGGGTATAACCATCCTTGAATATGACGGGGAAAGGTTTCACTTGAGGGAGCTGAACAACACCTGTCACCTTGAAGTTCTCGGTTGAATTGCGGGAGTTATGTTATTCTCAATCCATTTCCTGTCCCACCACTCTATGGGGTTTACGGGAATGCCCTGAATCATTATGCCGAAGTGTAAATGGTCTCCGAAGGCAAGACCCGTTGAGTCGGTAATACCTATTATCTGACCCTTTTTTACAATATCACCTTTCTTTACCTTAAACTCCGCGAGGTGGGAGTATATACTCATCAGACCGTATCCGTGGTCTATAACAATAGTATTTCCGTATATGCCGAGAAATCCGGTAAAAACAACCTTTCCCCCGTTTGACGCTTCAACAGGGGCGTTTTTGACCGATGCGAGGTCGTATCCCCAGTGGTAGCTCTCGCTTATCCTTTTTCCTCCGTAAGTGTATATCCTTTTCTCTCCGAAGAGAGATACAACCTTACTCTTCCTCATCTGGATGAATCTTCCCTTCCAGTAAACCTTTTCTTCGGAGTCTCTACCTATGTTGTAAAGCTGTTCTTCATTCTCCCTTCTTAAATCCTCGTTCACTCTCTTAAAGGCTTCTATCAGGTTTTCCCCGCCGACTTTTTCTGCCAAAAGGGTTGAAAGTTTCGGTATTAAGAGCTTTTCCCTTCCTTTTAACTCAATCCTGTAAACGGGATACCTCTTTATCTTTATCCTCGTTGGGACGGGTATCTTAGACTCGTTCCCCGCTTTATCAACAGCTATTAGCTCAATGCTGTCCTTTTCCGAAAATCCTATGGGGACCGCAAAGAGGGAGAAATACGTATTTTCCCCTACCCTGTAAAAGGGAAACGTGAGATTCCCTACCTTCAGGGAAAGCTTTGCCTCCTCGCTTACGCTTACCCTTACCGCACCGCTCCCTCCGTTCATAACCCCATAGGGGGAAAAGAGAATGCTTACGGTAGGTGGTGTGTAGTCAATATAAGTGGGGACTTTAAAAACTTCCTTTATGAAAAAGAATCGTGTAATCTCAACATACGCTTCCGCCTTACCCTCCTTTAGTCCTATGCGTTTGGGTTCAATTGTAAGTTTTATTTCTTCCGAAGGCTTTCCCTCGTAAAGAGTAAACACTTTACCGTTTTGAATAATTTTTACACTTAAAAGGTCAGCCCTTTGGGGATTGCTTACCTTTAGTACTACTGTCTTCTTTCTCGGAAGGAGTGAAAGTTCTTTATACCCGTAAACCCTTGGTTTTGAGAAAAATAACGTGTAGGATATAACGCTCCCCAGTGTAAGGAAAGCTAAAAGAAGGAAAATAAGCTTTCTCTTCATCGGATAAATTATAACCTTATGGCGGTTAAGATAGTTGCACTCACGGGGGCAGGAATATCCGCAGAAAGTGGTATACCTACCTTCAGAGGGAAAGATGGGCTATGGAACAAGTTCAGACCCGAAGAACTTGCAACACCCGAGGCCTTCTTCAGAAACCCAAAACTCGTTTGGGAGTGGTATGACTGGAGGAGACAGCTGATAGAAAAGGCGGAACCAAACGACGGTCATAAAATTCTTGCAAGGATGGAAAAAGAGTTTACCGGGTTCTTTTTAATAACCCAGAACGTAGACGGACTTCATCAAAAGGCGGGTTCTAAAAGGGTCATAGAACTACACGGGAATATATGGAAGGTGAGGTGTGTTCAGTGCGGAAAAGAGGAGTATGACTATAGAGTGCCGCTTCCCGAGATACCTCCGAAGTGTGAGTGCGGGGGACTTTTAAGACCCGGTGTTGTATGGTTCGGGGAGAGTCTCCCGATGGAAGCCCTAAATAAGGCTTACGAGCTTTCAAGGGAGGCACACCTATTTATAGTTGTAGGAACGTCGGGAGTAGTTTACCCTGCGGCTGAACTTCCCTACGTTGCAAAGGAAAACGGGGCGGAAGTGATAGAGGTAAATCCCGAAGAAACACCTATTTCCCGTATAGCGGATAAGGTCTTCAGGGAAAAGGCCAGCACGGGGCTTAAAAAGGTTTACGAATACGTGAGGGAAAGGTATGGCGCTGAGAGATAGGGTAAAGAGGCTAAAGTTTATAATAACGGACATAGACGGAGTTCTTACCGACGGAAGCCTTTACTACACGGAGGAAGGAGAAACCATAAAGGTTTTCAACGTCTTAGACGGACTCGGTATAAAGATGCTTCAAAGCATGGGGTTTGAGCTGGGAGTTATAAGCGGGAGAGACTCATCACCGCTTATCGTTAGATTAAAAGAGCTGGGAATTGAAGAAGTATTCACGGGAAAACACTCGAAACTTGAAATTTACGAGGAAATAAAAAGGAAGAAGGGTCTGAGGGACGAAGAGGTATGCTTTATAGGGGACGACGTCGTTGACGTTCCCGTAATGAAAAGGGTTGGGCTACCCATAGCGGTAGCAAATGCGGTTGATGAGGTAAAAAGAATAGCCATTTACGTAACGAATGCGGAAGGGGGAAAGGGTGCTATCAGGGAAGTTGCGGAACTTTTAAAGTTCTTAAAAAATGTTTAAAGGTTTTTTCCTAATACTTGTATTCCTCATAGGTGTTACCGTTTCCGAGCTCTACGTTAGGAACTATCTTTCCCTTGAAGAATATCATCTTGTGAGAAGCAACGTTAAAAATGTGCATATAAAGATTTTTACCGAAGAACGTTGGGACCTGACTGGTAAAGAACTCATCTACGAGGGGGGAATAGCTCTCATAAAAAAGAGTGTTATACGGGGAGGTAACTACACAATAAAGGCTGAAAGGCTTTTTTTCAACAGAAAGGAAAAAAGGGGAAGGCTTGAGGGGAACGTTGAGATATCCGGTCCCGATATGTATTTGAAGACAAAAACCGCTTACGTTGATTTTAGGGAAAACAAGGCGTGGGGATACGACGAGATTATACTCAGGAAGGGAAATAACGTGATAAGGGGAAAGGGCTTTAAAATAAGCTTTAAACCCTTTAAGGTAATAATAGATGAAGTTAAGGGTACTCATTCTTATCCTTAGTCTTTTCGGTATGGTATTCTCCCAAGCCATTACGGGGGAAGCGGACAGCTTGGTTTACACAAAGGATAAGTTGGTATACAAGGGAAACGTAAAACTCATAAGGGATTCCTCTGTTCTGAAGGCACAGGAGGTTATAGTTTACCTTAATGGGCAGGGAAAGCCCGTGAAAATCGTTGCAAAGGGAAACGTAAGGGTTATAGAGGGAAACAGGAAGTCATTTTCTGACTACCTTGAATATGACCTTATAAAGGACGTGGTCTATATGAAGGGTAATGCTAAAATAATTGAGGATAAAAGGGCTCTTGAAGCGGACGAGATATACATATACAAAAGAGAAAGGAAACTTGTAGCAAAGGGAAGAGGAAAAAGGGTAAAGAGTGTGTTCGTGGAGGAAAAGAAGTGAACAAATCTGACCTTGCTAAGGAGCTTTCAAAAAGAAAGGGAATACCTCTCAGAAAGGCAACAATTATAGTAAACGAGGTGTTCGAAATTATAAAAGAGGAGGTTCTGAAAGGGGAAAGAGTTGAGATAAGGGGGCTGGGAACCTTTAAGTTAAAGAGAAAACCCGGAAGGTTTGTAAAAAATCCCAAGCTGGGAATTGAAGTTTACGTAAAAGAGCGATACGTTCCCACCTTTAAGGTTGCAAAATCCTTAAGAAAAAAGCTAAACGGGAAGTAGATTAAAGAGTTATGAAATACGATGTTCTCATTGTGGGAGCTGGTCCCGGCGGTTCAACAGCCGCTTACAGACTTGCACGGGGCGGGGCTAAAGTCCTTTTGGTTGATACCCGTAAAGAGGTAGGCTATCCTGTTCAGTGTGCAGAGTTTGTCCCCGTCCAACTTAGCTATAAGTTTCCGGAGTTCTTTACTGAGGAAGCGATAGCCCAGAAGGTTAAAGATATGGTTCACTACACCCCCTGGGGAGAAGTCGTAAGTATGTATTCCGAAGGATTCATTCTTAACAGGGAAATATGGGACAAGAGAATAGCTGAGCTTGCCCAAGAAAGTGGAGCAGTTTTAAAAACAAAAACTAAGTTTGTAGGCTTTGAAGACGAATACGCTCTATTAGAGGATATGAGAACCCGGGAAATAATAAGGGTAAAGGCGGACTTCGTCATAGGTGCGGACGGGGCACGTTCCAAAGTTGCAAAGGAAACGGGAAGGTTCACAAGGGACTTTCTCGTAACGGCTCAATACACCTTAAAACTTAAAAAACCTCTCGGTGACCTTCTCATCTTCTTTAGAGATTACATACCCGGGGGATACGGCTGGATATTCCCGAAAGGAAAGCTTGCAAACGTGGGTGTAGGTATAGACATTTACTACAAGCTAAACGTTCTTGACGTGTTAAACAGGTTTGTAAGAGAAGTGAAAGAATTCGTTTATACTGATGAAATCTTAGGAAAGACGGGAGGTTTCATACCCGGGGAAGGGATAGTAAGCCCCCTCAGAGGTAGAGTTTTTCTCGTCGGTGATGCAGGAGGGTTTTGCCATCCCATAACGGGCGGGGGTATAGCGAACGCAGTTCTCACGGGAGATATGGCGGCAAGGAGCATACTTGAGGGTGAGCCGGAAGAGTATGAAGAGGAAGCCCTTGATACCTTCGGTTCTTCCATAAACAGGGCTGCAAAGAAGAGGAAAGAATTAATGAAAGAGTGGGATAAACTTGAGTGGCGTATTCCCAGAACTTGGATAGCCTTTGAGGAGTATTACAAAGATTAAAACTCCTTCTTAAATAAGCTGTAAGCCTTTACCTCTTCTTCCTTCGCACCAACTGTTATCCTTAAGCTTCCTTCCCTTTCCTTACTTCCCCACTCTCTAAACTTCTTTCCCTCCCTGAAAATGGGAGCCACCTCTTTCCACGAAAATATTTCTTTATCGAAGAAAGCAACGGCTGTATACACGTCGTGTAAGCTCTTTTCCTTCCTTACATTTCTTAAGTACTTTTTCAGAGTATTTATGTAAAGCTCCTGGGGCTTAGTACAGGGGGAAATGCAGGAGAGTTCACACTCTCTTACAAGTATAAGGTGGTTCACGTTTTTTGAAACCATGTAAGTAGGAACTTCAAGCTTTTTTCTAAGGTTAAAAAACTCCTCGGAAGCCCTTATGTCCTTGTTCAGGTTAAAGGTCGGGGTATAAACTCTTTTCCCGAACTTCTTATTTACCTTGCGTGTCACGTTGAAGCCTGCAAATCCGCCTTGAAAGAATATTTCCTTCGGAATTATTCCCCGCTTTAATAAGAATGTAGCGAAGTTAAGACTTCCTCCTACTATAAGCGTAAACTCTTTTCCTTTAAGGAGTCCAAGAGCTTCCTCTCGCGGAGGTAAAAACGTTTCTCTTCTCTCAAGACCTTTAAAGAAGGTGTAGTAATACTCGGGGATTTGGTCCTCCTGAGGCTCTAAATTCCTTGAAAAAAGGGGAACGTTTTCTTCCGCCAGCTTGAGAATATACTTAACATAGGTATTCTGGATACGTGTTCCCTTATCAATCTCAACACCTAAAAGCTTTACCTTTCCCCTTATGTGATAATGGAGAATAAAAAGGAGGAGAAGAGTATCGTCTATATCCCAGGTTTCTATAGATAGGAATACGTTTACCTGCTTGCCTTTATCACCACCTTTATTATCTCGTCCTCTCCGAGTTTCCATCTTGTCCTGGGAATACTTTTCTTAGTTGATAGTGGAAGTTCCTTCTGGTCAACCTTGTCGTAAAAAGCTTTACCCTCCTTTGTCGTTATGAGAAGCTCAACCTCATCCTTTATGGGTATTAAATCTACCAATCTGTCCTTCGTTCCCGATACTTCCGTTCCCTTAACTCCTCTGTTCGTCTTTGGAACTTCCTTCTCAGAAATCTTTTTTACCCTTCCCCTTGCGGTTATAACGAGCAGGAAAGGCTCTCCGTTCCATACTCTTAAACCCGAGACCTCATCTTCCTTCTCAAGCTTTATGCCCTGAACACCTCTTGCGCCGGGAGTTGAAGGTGGAACTTCTCTAACACCGAACCTTGCAACTCTACCTTTTACCGTAAACATAAGAAGGTGTGTTTCGTCTATAGAGCGGGCTAACGAAACGACTTCGTCCCCCTCGGTAAGCTTTATTATCGGCATTCCCTGGGCTTTATACTCAAATTCTGCAAGGGGTATTTTCTTAACATAGCCCCTTCTGGTTGCAAGGAGCAGCCTATCCACAAACTGCTCCCTTATGAACGCACCTATTACTTTCTCACCCCTTCCCTTCAGGGACACCTTGCTTCCCTGGAGTGCCTGAGAGCCTGCAACCCAGTAAACTCTGCCTCTATTTGATACAAGAAATAAACCTTCCGTAAAAGGAACTCTTAGGATGTTAACAACCGGAGCGTTCTCGGGAGGAAGGTTTTCAACGGGAACTATACTTCCGTCCTGGAGTATGGCTACAGTTATGGCACCTTCCTTTAGCTCCCTTCCTGCCCCCTCTATGTAGGTTCTCCTGGTGTCTCCGAACTTCTTTATGAGTTCTTCCGTTTCCTCTATGAATACCTTTATCCTTTCCTCTTCGCTCTTTACAAGTTTCCTGTAATACTCTATCCTTTCCCTTAATTCCTTTTCTTCCTGAAGAAGTTTTTCCCTCTCAAGGGACGTTAATCTTTGTAATCTTAAGTCAAGTATTGCATTCGCCTGTCTTTCGGAAAAGCCAAACTCCTCCATAAGGAAGGCCCTGGCCTCGGATACATCTCTTGAACGCCTTATACGTTCTATTATGTCATCTATAAAGTTTACAGCTCTTAAGAGCCCTTCCACTATGTGGAGCCTGTCTTGGGCTTTCCTGAGAAAGTATCTTGAACGTCTAAGTATAACATCAAGCCTGTGCTTTATAAACTCCTTTAACAAGGTTTTTATATCAACGAGCTTTGGTTCCTTATCTATCAGAACCACAAGGTTTACCGGGAAACCTTTCATAAGAGGTGTGTATTTGTAGAGCTTTTCAAGAACCTGTTCTCCCTTTGCATCTCTTTTTAGTTCAACAACTATCCTTATACCTTCCTTATCCGTCTCATCCCTTATATCCGATATCTCCTTTATCCTCCCGTTCCTTACGTTGTCCGCAATCTTCTTTATGAGCTCTGCTTTGTTAACCTGGTAAGGAATTTCGGTGATTACTATCCTTTCCCTTCCTCCTTGAACCTTCTCAACGTGTGCTTTTCCTTTTACCTGTATTATTCCCCTTCCCGTCTTATAGGCCTCCTTTACCTGTTTCCAGTTTTCTATTACCCCTCCCGTGGGAAAGTCTGGACCTTTCAAGATTTCCATTAACTCTTCAATTTCTGTTTCCGGATTTTTAGCAAGCTTTATGAGTGCCTTTCCAACTTCCTTTAGGTTGTGAGGAGGGATTGATGTAGCGAGTCCTACAGCTATACCGCTCGTTCCGTTGCAAAGAAGGTTAGGAAACTTTGAAGGAAGAACCTCCGGTTCCATAAGTGTATCGTCAAAGTTGGGAACGAAATCAACGGTTTCTTTGTCTATATCAAGAAGCATCTCAACTGCCACGGGTGAGAGCTTTGCTTCGGTATAACGCATCTGGGCAGGGGGGTCTCCGTCCACAGAACCAAAGTTTCCCTGTCCGATGATAAGAGGGTATCTCATGGTAAAGTCCTGGGCCATTCTAACAAGGGCGTCGTAAACCGCTTGGTCTCCATGGGGATGGTACTTACCGAGAACTTCACCGACAACTCTTGCACTCTTTTTAAAGGGTTTATCGGGTGTTAAGCCCATCTCATACATTGAGTAGAGGATTCTTCTCTGGACAGGCTTTAAACCGTCCCTTACGTCGGGAATAGCCCTCCCGACAATAACGGACATAGCGTAATCTATGTAAGCCTGCTTTACTTCTTCCTCTATGGGAACTTCAACGACTTTGGGGCTTTGTTCCATGAGAAAAGATTATACCACTTTACTTAAGTTTTATAAGTGCTTCACAGAACTTAATTTTTTAAAGCTCCCTTTAATTCCTTTATAAGCTCTTCCAGTTCTTTTAATCTTTTACTTCCAGCAAGCTTAACCAGGGCACTACCCACAACAACACCTTCTGAAAACTCTCCTATCTTCTTTGCGTGTTCTCCCTTTGAAACACCGAAACCAACAACAACGGGTTTATCACAAAGACCTTTGTAAAGTTCCACCTTCTTTCTTATACTTTCGTACGGAAGTTTTTCCCTGGCCCCGGTTGTTCCCGTAACGGATACGAAGTAAACCATCTCATCAGCTGATTCACATATCAACTCAAGTCTTTTTTTCGTGCTGGTCGGAGACGCCAGAGGAACGAAAGAGAGACTGAATCTTTTCATATATTCCTTTAGCTCCTTTGCCTCTTCGGGGGGAAGGTCGGGAACTATAAACCCGTCAATTCCACTTTCTTTTGAAAGTCTGCAGAACCTCTCAATACCAATCTTGAAAATCGGGTTGTAGTAAGTCATGAGAAGAAATGGTTTTTCGGGAAACTCTTCCCTCAATGTCCTTGAGAGCTCAAGAACATCTTTGAACTTTACACCGTTTCTGAGGGCGACCTCGTGGGCTACTTGAATGGTAGGGCCATCCGCCACGGGGTCCGAGAAGGGAAATCCTATCTCAAGTATATCCGTCCCGTTTCTCAGAACAGACCTGAAGGCCCGAAGGGACGTTTCGTAATCGGGATAACCAACCATAAGGTAAGAAACGAGAGCTTTTTCGTCGTTTTCCTCTAACCTTTTAAAAGTTTCACTCAATCTTCCCATACCGTTTCCCAGGAAACCTTTAGTTTCGTTGAGCTTTTAATCATTGCGATAACGCTACAATACTTCTCCGTAGAAAGCTTCACCGCCTGCTCAAGGGCCTTTTCCTCAACCTTTCCGTAGGCTACATACTTTATTTCTATTTCTTCGTATATTCTGGGGTGTTTATCCCTTCTTCTTCCCTTAAGGATTATCTCTATACTTTTTACTTCCTGTCTTTTTTTCTTGAGGATGTGGTATATGTCAACTCCGGAACAGCCGCCTACGGATACAAGTAAGAGTTCCATGGGCTTTAAAGCCTTCTCCCCCACCTTTATATTTCCCGAGGGGAGAAGTGCTTCGTAAGTTCCTTCATCCGAAAGCTTTAATTTTACTTCTTTCTCTTCCATATTAATACTTCCCGCCCGAAAGGGCGGGCACGGGATTACTTATGAGAAAGCATGAACTCAGCAAGAGCCCTGAGCTCCTCGTCCGAAAGTCCCTTAAGCATCGTAAGCTGAGCCTTCATTATCGCAAACTTCGGAGGGTCAACTTTAGGCTGTGCTTCTCCTTTCAGGAACTTAACGAGTGATTCTACGTCGTTTCCGTAAGCCTGTGCTATTTTCTTGAGAGAAGGACCTACCGTATCAACGTTGGGTTGGTGGCAGGAAGCACATCCCTTTGACTGGAATATAGCCTTTCCGTCTGCTGCGAATACGGCCCCTGCGAGGAACATTCCCAACAGAAGAAGCTTTTTCATGACAACACCTCCTTAAGGTTTTAAGAATATTTTAATCTCTTTCTTGCCCGAATACTTCCTTCTTAATTTCCTCTTCCCTTCCGAATACACCCATTATGTGGTATCCGTTGTCAACGTGAATAACTTCTCCCGTTATAGCCCGTGCCCAGTCGCTACAAAGGAATACAGCGGTATCACCAACATCGTCTATAGTTATCGGTCTACCGAAGGGGTTCACCTTAGTCGTATGCTCCATAAGAAGGTGAAAACCGGTTATGCTGTAAGCGGCCAGGGTCTTTACGGGTCCTGCGGAGATAGCGTTTATCCTGTGGCCGTATTTTGCTATATCGTATGCGAGATACCTTACGGTGCTCTCAAGGGCTGCCTTTGCTATTCCCATAACGTTGTAATGGGGAACAACCTTTTCCCCTCCATAGTAAGAGAGGGTTATAATTGCCCCGTTCCTTCCTTCCATAAGGGGGAGCAGTTCCCTCGTTAGGGCTATGAGGGAGTAAACGGATATATCCATGGCTATTTTAAAACCTTCCCTTGATGTGTCTATCACGCCACCTTTGAACTCTTCTTTCGGTGCGTAAGCTATTGAGTGAACAATAATGTCAAGGCTTCCCCAGCTCCCTTCCAGAAATTCCCTGAGGGA
>NZ_JBSLZM010000102.1:0-2800 GCF_056494385.1 Aquifex sp.
CTGTGTTTAAATATCTTGTCAACTTCTGGAAGTAAACTTTTCATCTCAAGTTCCTTTAGCTTTTCCTTTAGTTTATTTATGTCTCCGTCTCTTACCTTTAGGTCCTCTTCCTTAACATCAAGACCGAGGTCAGTATATAGTTTTACGAGTCTGTAGGAAAGCTCAAGTTCTTCCTTTGAGGCGTTGGGAAACTTCTTCCTGAAAGTTTCCCAATTTTTCAGAATGTTTTCAACACTCCCGAACTCCTTAAGTAGAGCTACGGCTATCTTTGGACCTACACCTTTAACGCCGGGAACGTTATCAACCTTGTCTCCGACGAGGGCAAGATAATCGGGTATCTTTTCGGGACTTACGCCGAACTTCTTTATAACTTCACCCTTTGTAAACATTTCGTTGTTCATAGGGTTTATGACTATTACGTTTTCCGAAACAAGTTGAAGGAGGTCCTTATCGGGGGAGTATATCTTTACCTTAAAACCTTTTCCGGAAAACTTCCCAGCAAGGTATGCTATAACGTCGTCCGCCTCGTAGCCGGGAACCTCAATAACGGGTATTCCCGCAATCCTGAGTATTTCCTTTATAACGGGTATTTGAACCTTTAAAGGGTCAGGGGTTTTAGGTCTTTGCTTTTTATACTCTGAGTAAATCTTCTCCCTCTTTGTCTTTGCGGGAGCGTCAAATACAACAACGAGATACCGGGGATTCTCCCTTTTCATGAGAGCGAAAAGCATTCTGAGGAAACCGTATATAGCGTTTGTTGGAAATCCCCCGCTCGTTGAGAGTTTGGGTAGAGCAAAGAAACTCCTGTAAACGAAAGAAGAACCGTCAAGTATATGGAGAACCTTCATCCTTTCAGTGTTCCGAGGGGTTTTAGTTTTGCCACAGCTTTTGCTATACCTAGTTCGTCTATTACTCTAACAACCTCCGTAACGTCCTTATAAGCTTGTGGTATTTCCTCCATTATGGTTCCCTTTCCCCTTGCCACAACTACAAGGTTTCCTATAACCTTCTCAAGCCCTACCTCTTTGACGAACTTCTTTGCCTGCCTTCTTGACATAACCCTTCCGGCTCCGTGGCAGGCGGTGCCGAAGGACATTTCCATAGATTTAGGCTGACCGACGAGGAGGAAGGATGCCCTTCCCATATCCCCGGGAATTATAACGGGCTGTCCTATATCCCTGTAAGCCGGTGGAACCTCGGGGTTGTAAGGGGGAAATGCCCTTGTTGCTCCCTTTCTGTGAACTATAACCTCAACCTCCCTACCGTTTATCCTGTGCTTCTCAACTTTTCCTATGTTGTGGGCGTGGTCGTATATTAGTCTGTATCCGAACTCCTCCCAGGATATTCCGAGGAACTTCCTTATAGTGTTTGCTGTTTTAAAGCCGAGAATCTGCCTGTTTGCAAAGGCGTAATTTGCAGCGGCGTTCATAGCCTTAAAGTAGTCCTGTCCCTCGGGAGAAGAGAAGGGCATACACGCAAGCTGAGGGTCAGGTAGCTTTATCTTATACTTATCTCTCACCTTCAGAGCTATTCTCAGGTAATCGGTGCACACCTGGTGTCCGAACCCCCTTGAACCCGAGTGAACCATTATCACGACCTGACCTTCCCATATACCGAGTTTCCGGGCTGCCTCATCGTCGTAAATCGCCTCAACCGCTTGTATTTCAACAAAGTGGTTACCGCTACCGACCGTTCCGAGCTCGTCAGAACCCCTTGCATATGCCTCGTTGGAAGCTTTATCGGGGTCGGCATTGGGAAGTGCTCCGAAACCCTCTATGTGTTGTAAATCCTCAGGGAATCCAAAGCCGTAATCAATAGCCCACCCGGCTCCCCTTACGAGAACCTCCTTCATCTGGGATTTTGATAGCTTTATATTACTTGTTGACCCGACACCCGCGGGAACGTTCCTGAGAACTTCCTTCATTATCTCTTTTATTCTCGGAATTATATCAACAGCCTTTAAGTTCGTCGCTATCAATCTAACACCGCAGTTTATGTCGTATCCTATAGAACCGGGACTGATTATTCCCGTCTTCGTGTGGGTAGCCATTACACCCCCCACGGGAAATCCGTATCCCACGTGAACGTCCGGCATGACGTATATAGCTTTCTGAACACCCGGAAGTGTCGCGGCATTTGCGGCCTGCCTTATTGCATCCTCCTCAAGCTGCTCAAATAAGGGCTCACTCAGGTAAAGTATTACGGGAACTTTTTGTCCTTCAATTGTCTCCTTGGGAAGCTCCCATATGTATTTATCCTTCCTGATAAGCTTCTCCTTGAGACCCATTTCTCAACCCCCCACGTAAACGGTGAAGAATAGGGCTAGGACTACGCTGAACACTAAGTTAAGTATAAACCCTACTTCCATCATATTAGTCTGTTTAATATAGCCCGTTCCGTAAACTATAGCGTTCGGCGGAGTTGCAACGGGAAGCATAAATGCACAGGAAGCCGCAACAGCCGCGGGTATAACAAGGAGTTCCGGAGGCTTTCCGAGTCCCTGAGCTGTTGAGAGTAGTATAGGGGCTAAGAGTGCTGTCGTTGCGGTGTTACTCATAAGTTCCGTTAAAAATATTACGAATAGAACGACTGCGAGTATAAAGAAAAAAGTCGGAAGTCCGTCAAGAACGTTTATAAGCTTTTGGGAGATGAACTTTGCGGTTCCCGTCATCTTCATTATCCCGCTAAGGGCGATACCACCTCCGAAGAGGAGAAGCGTTCCCCAAGAAACACCCCTGTTTATATCTTTCCAGTCAAGGAGTCTGAAAATAACGAGGGCTATAACCGCAAGAAGAGCTAT
>NZ_JBSLZM010000103.1:0-5314 GCF_056494385.1 Aquifex sp.
ATAAAGGAACTCCACTCCCCGGAGGATATTTCCGTAAAGGCCTTAAACAGCTTTTCGGACTTATATCACAAGAGGGTTATATACGACGAGTTGTTCACCTTTCAGCTTGCACTGCTTTTGAAAAAAAAGGAAATTGAAAAAGAGAAAGCTCCCGAGATAAAAGTAAACGGTGAAGAGCTTGAGAACTTTCTTAAAAAGCTTCCTTTTAAGCTGACAAAAGCTCAGAAAAGGGTAATAAAAGAAATCCTTGAGGATATGAAAAAGAATAAGCCCATGAACAGACTCCTTCAGGGGGACGTTGGAAGCGGGAAAACGGTAGTTGCCATAATAACCGCTCTCGTTGCTGTAAGAAGTGGTTATCAGGTTGCTGTTATGGTTCCGACCGAGATACTTGCCCACCAGCATTATAAGAAGTTTTCTGAACTCCTTGAGGGTGAAGGAATAAGGGTAGGACTCCTTACGGGAAGTCTTACCCCTTCCCAGAAGAGAAGTGTTTACAAGCTCGTTAGGGAGGGAATGATAGACGTCCTCGTGGGAACCCACGCCCTCATACAGGAAAAAGTTGAGTTCAAGAATCTGGGCTACGTAATCATAGACGAACAGCACAGGTTCGGAGTTATGCAAAGGAAGGTTCTTCTTGAAAAGGGAAAGGGGCTCTACCCCCACTGTCTTGTTATGAGTGCTACACCCATTCCACGGACTCTTGCCCTGTCTCTTTACGGAGACCTTGACCTTTCTGTGATAGACGAACTCCCCCCGGGGAGGAAAGAGGTTAAAACTTATCTTTATTTTGAGAGTGAAAAGGAAAAGGTTTACAAAAAAGTTCTTGAAGAAATAGAAAAGGGTAATAAGGTTTACGTTATATACCCCCTCATAGAGGAAAGCGAGAAACTAAACCTTAAGGCGGCAACCGAGGAATACGAAAGGTGGAAGAAGGCCTTTCCCGATAAGCGTATATACCTTCTTCACGGAAGAATGCCCGACAAAGAAAAGTTAAAGATTATGGAAGAGTTTAAAGAAAAGGGAGACATTCTCGTTTCAACGACAGTTATTGAGGTCGGTATAGACGTTCCCGAGGCTACAGTTATGGTTATAGAAGATGCTCATAGGTTCGGTCTTTCTCAACTTCACCAGCTCAGGGGTAGGGTAGGGAGATCTGACAGAGAAGCTTACTGTTTCTTGGTTGTTCCGGACTATCTTAAACACGAAAAGAACGATTCGTTAAAGAGACTTAGGGTTTTCGTAAAAACTACGGATGGGTTTAAGATTGCGGAAGAAGATATGAAGCTTAGGGGGCCCGGAGAGCTTATAGGGGTTTCCCAGTCAGGTTATTTCGGTTTTAACGTTGCAAACCTTGCACGCTCCCAGGACAGGGCGCTCCTTACGGTTGCGCGGAAGGATGCTCAGGAGCTTTTAAATAGTAATCCTAACCTTGAGGGTCTTGAGAATTTAAAGAAGTTAATCCTTTATAAATACGGGGAAAAGCTTGAACTCAGCTTTATAGCTTAAACACTCTCGTTTAACCTTCCCATAACTTCGTCGTTCATCCTAATGAGTCTTGAGAAAATCTCGTTAGCTCTTACGGTTTCTATTATCTTCACCATCTCCTTTACTGCGTTAACGTTTGAAGCTTCGTAAAACCCCTGAAATATTTTAAAGTCTTCGGAAGGTGTAGGGTTTCCCGTAAAGAAGTCCTCCCCCAATTTCCTCGGGTTTTGCAGATTAAAAATACCGAATCTTCCCGAGGGAACACCGTTTACGTAGTAGGTTCCATCCTTTAATACCTTAATCTCTCCCTCAACCCTTATAGGGTTCAGGTTATCGTCAAGAACGGGATACCCCTCCTCTGTCGTAAGAATCCCTTCTTGGTTTAGTCTAAAAACACCCTTTCTGGTAAAGGCAACATTCCCGTTCGGCATTCTAACCGCGAAAAATCCTTCACCCTCAATTGCAAGGTCAAGGGGATTTCCCGTCTTTACAAGACTCCCCTGGAAAAGTATATGCTGAACATCTTCAACTATTGGGTAAACGTAGTTATTTGAAGGTTCGTGGAGGTTGTTATTAGGAGCTTTATCACCCGTCGGAACGTAGTGAGAAAGAGCGGTAAGAAAGTCCTTTTTAAAGGCGGGCGTGTTTACATTTGCAAGGTTATTTGAACTAACTTCAAGTTTTCTCTCTTGGAGAAGCATTCCCGAGGCGAGTATATAAATAGTTTGGTAATCGGTCGCCATTATAGACTTAAATATACCCTTTTTCCAAGGCTCATCAATCGGTGCAGTTCTTCGAGGGCATATTCAAAACCGAGAACTTTTCCTCCGAAACCCTTTGAGAACCTTTCAGCCGAAAGCTTGTCTACGAAGGCAAAGGCCGAGGGACTACAACAGGGAGCTATATCCGACCCCACAACATACCAGCAACTGAAACCGTTAATGGGATTACAGGTTATAAAGTCCTTCATAAGGATAGACTCAACCTTATCCGAGAACTTCCTGAAGGCCATAAGCCCGCAGTGGGGACAGCATGCCTGAAGTTTTTTTCCTTCCTTTAAAAAAAGGATTACGTTAAACCTTCCGTCAATGTCTTTTGAGCATATAACACACTCCCTTAGACTATCGTCTTCTTCTTTTAGCCTTACTACTCCGTGTTTCCGCTCTATGAGTCCTTCTTTCTCAAGCTCTTTTATATCTCTGTAAACGGTCATGAGGGATACGTTAAAAATTGATGCCAGTTCCTTGGGAGTTCTATCCCTTTCCTTTAGTAGTTCAAGAATTTTCTCCTTTCTTTCTTTACCCATATGTTAAAAGTTTTTAAAATCTTTCGTGTTTTTCAAGTTTTTCTATCAATTCAAATTCAACCCTTGCCCTTTCTTCGTCAACCGCTATACACCTTACCCTTACGTGGTCACCGAGTCTGAATACTTTTCCCGTTCTTACACCTACGAGTCTGTGAGCCGGTTCGTCGTAAACGTATTCGTCGTCCGTCAGAGTGTTTATCTTTACGAGTCCCTCAACGAGGTTTTCCTCAAGCTCTACGAAGAAACCGAAGTTAACAACTCCCGTTATTATTCCTATAAACTCCTCACCTATTCTTCCTTTCATATAACGTGCTTTCAGGTAATCTATAGCTTCCATTTCCGCTTCGTCCGCTAACCTCTCCTGCTTTGAGAGGTGGTTCCCCGCCTCTTCCAGGTAAGCTACTGTTTTCTCGTAGTCTATGGGTTCACCCCTCAAAGCTTTCTTGAGTAATCTGTGAACTATGATATCGGGATACCTCCTTATAGGGGAGGTGAAGTGGGCGTAATGCTCAAGTGCTAAACCGAAGTGTCCTACGTTATGAGGACTGTATTTAGCTCTGGCCATTGCCCGAAGGGTTAAAAACCTAATAAGGTTTTCTTCCGGTCTTCCCTCAAAGTCTTCTATTATCTTCTGGAAAAACTTAGGAGTGTATTCGCCGGGTCTTTTTACCTTATATCCCAACCCCTCCAGTATCTCAAGGAGGTTTTCAACTCTTTCCTCGTCCGGGGGTTCGTGAACCCTGTAAAGGCACGGGTATCCGACATTTTCAAGGTGAAGGGCAACGGTCTCGTTTGCTGATATCATAAAGTGTTCTATTATCCTGTGGGCTATGTGTCGCTCGTAGGGATATATGGCGGTAGGCTCCCCGTATTCGTCTACGATAACTTCCGCCTCGGGAAGGTCAAAGTCTATACTTCCCATCTCCCAACGTTTCCTGCTAAGAATTCTGTAAAGGGTTTCCATCAGTCTTAGGGGTTCAACGAGTTCGGGATACCTTTTCTCAAGGCCGGGGTCTCCCACTATGAGTCCCAGTGCCTCACTGTATGTGAGCCTGGCTTTACTTCTTATTACGCTCTCGTATATGTCGTATGTTTTCAGGTTCCCGCTTTCGTCAAAAACCATCTCAACGGTGAAAGCGAGCTTATCCTCGTTAGGTCTTAAGCTGCACAACTTTGCGGAAAGCTTCTCGGGAAGCATGTGTATAGCCCTGTCGGGAAAGTAGAAGGTGAATCCCCTCTTGTAGGCATCTTTATCCGTTTCCATTCCCTCCCTTACGTAGTAGCTCACGTCCGCTATGTGAACGTAAAGCTTGTAGTATCCCTCAGGTGTAAGCTCTATGGCTACAGCATCGTCAAAGTCCCTTGCCCTTTCGGGGTCTATCGTGAAACAGAGCTGCTTCCTTAAATCCTTCCTCCTCTTTATCTCCTCCTGGGAAATCTCTTCGGGTATTTCTTCAACTTCTCTTAGAACCTTTTCGGGGTAGGTTGTGGGTATGTTATACTTCCTTATTATCACGTCTATGGCTATGAACTTCTTGTTAGGGTCTCCCAGAATTTCTATTACCTTGCCTCTCGGGGGAGATTTCTTACTCGGATGCTGAGTTATTTTAACAACAACAACGTTGTTCTCCTCAAGCTTTGTACAATCTTTTTTCGGAAGGAGTATCTTGTGGTGACTGTTTTCATCCATGGGTATAACGTAACATAGCTTCTCTTCCTTAAACACCTTTCCGACTATCTCCTTTTTTGCCCTTTTTAATACCCTTAAGATTCTTACCTCTTTTTTTCCTTTAAACTCAACTACTTTGGCTTTTACCTCATCTCCGCTGAATACTTTTACCATCTCAAAAGGGGGTATGTATATGTCCTTTTGACCTTCTACCTCCAGAAATCCGAAGCCTCCCGGGTAGGCTATTACTCTTCCCGTAACCACTTCCTCCCCCGTATATTCGTACTTTCCTTTAACAACTTTTACCTTACCTTCCTTTTTTAGTTTTCTCATGATCTTCTTTAGGGTTTTCCTATCCTTTTTATCAAGCTTCAGTGCCTTTGCTATCTGAAGGAAGTGGAGAGGTTTTTTCTTTTTTGAAAGAATTTTTAAAACTTCTTTTTCAAGTGTCTCTTTTTCCATTACGGATTTTAATTATACTTTCATATATCCCGATAAGCAGTTTATGAGTAGTTTCATCTTCGCAGTAAACGTAAGTTCCCAATATACCCCTTGTTAGAAATATCCTGTACCTGTTTTTAAGAAGGGGAAGAGCCTCTTTTTCATTCTTTTCCTTAAATAAATCCTTTAGCGAAGGTCTTCCTATGTTATCCTCACAGTTTGTTCCCAAGGTTCAGCGCTTTTCTTCTGGATTCCATACTAGGTCCCTTCCCCAAATTACACCTACGAAGTCCGCTTCAAAGCCCTGACATCCGTATACTGAAGCACAGTGGGTTAGAGCCTGGGATTCTTTTCCATACCAGTAGGAAGGATACTGAGCCCTTTCATCCATAAGCCAGTATATGTCTACA
>NZ_JBSLZM010000104.1:0-7164 GCF_056494385.1 Aquifex sp.
GGAAAGTTCTTCAGCTACAGTGAAAGTATAAGTGAACTTCCCTTGACCGATAACTCCCGAGATGTAACTCCTCCGGGTTTCGCCATTAAGGGTATTATCCTATCCGAAAAATTAAGGGGGATTTTCCTTAGAGACGGAAGTAAGACATTCTTCCTTGAGGAAGGGAAAAGCTACAAAGGATTCACACTTATAAAGGTAGGAAAGAAAGATGCAACCTTCAGAAGGGGAAATAAACTTTTTACCCTAAGGTTTGAACCGGCTAAGGGGAACAAAACACTTGCAATGAGTGCGAATACAACTAACATACCGAGGGAGGTAGTTATAAGTAGAAGGGAGATAGAAAGGATAACGAAGGACCCTGCTAAGATGTTCACTCAGATAAGACTCGTTCCCTACATTAAAAACGGAAGAACCGAAGGGTTTATATTTGAGTGGGTAAAGCCCGGAAGCTTGTTCTACAGACTCGGAATAAGGAGGGGAGACATACTCGTTTCCATAAACAATATGACTATAACGAGCGGTGAAGATGCTTTTAGGATATTGCAGATGATTAGGAACGAACCTAATCTAAAAGTAGTTCTTATCAGAAAGGGTAAAAGGGAGGAAATAGATGTCCGAATTGAGTGAAGGTTTAGAGTTTATAGTGGAGTATGAGGACGAAAACGAAGCTTTATTGGTTGTTCCCAAGGGCTTTAACCCTCTCGTAGTTGAAGAGTTTCGTTTTAAAAAAAACAAGGATATAAAACTAAAAGTAGTTGAACCCGAAGAGTATGCAAAGCTTGTTCAGGAGAAGATAAGTTCTCAAGAGCTCGAGCTTGAGACGGAAATGGAAGAAAACAAAGATGGTGTAGACATTTTATTTCAAAGAGACAGCTCGCCCGCGGTCAGGCTGGTTAACACAGTCCTCATAAAAGCCTCCTCGGTTTCCGCTTCCGATGTTCATTTTGAACCTTATGAGGACGAAACTGTAGTAAGAATAAGGATGGACGGAGTTCTTCACGACTATATGAGGATACCACCCCAGACGTATCAGGAGGTTGTCTCCCGTATAAAGGTTATGGCAAAACTGAACGTTGCGGAGAGGAGAGTTCCCCAGGACGGGAAAATAAGGGTGAAGATAGGAAGTAAGGATTACGATATAAGAGTTTCCGTCGTTCCTACGGTTTTCGGGGAAAGGGTTGTATTGAGACTTCTTGAGAAGACGGGGAAACTCCTCACCCTTTCAGACCTCGGTCTTTCTGAAGAAGACCAAAAGAAAGTAAGGAGGTTGGCGGAAAAACCTTACGGTATAGTTCTCGTAACCGGACCCACGGGAGCGGGAAAATCAACAACCCTTTACGCAATGCTTCTCCACATAAAAAGTCCGAAGAGGAACATAATAACAATAGAAGACCCTGTTGAGTATCAGGTAAAGGGTATAAGCCAGATACAGGTAAACCCGAAAGTAGGTCTTACCTTTGCCCAGGGGCTTAGGGCTATCCTGAGACAGGACCCGGACGTGATAATGGTAGGTGAGATTAGGGACCCCGAAACCGCAGAGGTTGCGGTTCAAGCTGCACTTACGGGACACCTCGTTTTATCAACAGTTCACACAAACGACGCACCGTCCGCGGTAACGAGACTGAAAGACATAGGTATAGAACCTTTTCTTATAGCTTCCTCACTTGAGGGAGTAATAGGCCAGAGGCTTGTAAGAAAGATATGTGAGCACTGTAAGGAGCCCTATACGCCCGACAAGGAGGAGTTAAAAGAGCTGGGTCTTGAAGGTGGGGAATACGTATTTTACAAAGGTAGGGGATGCGAGAACTGTCTCGGAACGGGATACAGGGGAAGAACGGGTATATTTGAAGTTCTTGAGGTGAACGATGAGTTGAAGAAATTGATTAACAAAACCCAGGACGCAAATGTTATAAGAGGAGAAGCGAGAAAGTTCGGCTTTAAAACCATGCTTGAGGACGGAATAGAGAAGATTCTCAAGGGTATAACCACGAGTAGCGAGGTTCTCAGCGTCATTCGTTGATTATGATAATTTTTTCACCCTTTTTTATCTTAAACAAATACTCTCTTATGAACCTCTCTTTTACCTCCCTCGGGTTTTCCTTAAGCTCATCGTATAAGCTCTCAAGCTTTTCTTTTTTTTTCAGTTCCTCCTTTATGTTTTCTTTGAGTTCTTCTTTAAATTTTTTTATTTTAATTAGGTCAAAAACCGTAGGTTTTGAAATAAATAAATTAACAAATGTATTTAAAAGAAGGAGAAAGAGAAAAAGTTTAAGTATTTTCTTTGAGAAACCTGTAGAACTCCTCCCTTCCCCAGAAGAGTGCTCCATCGCCTAACCTCTCCTCTATCCTTAAGAGCTCGTTGTATTTCGCTATTCGGTCCGTTCTTGAAGCGGAACCCGTCTTTATCTGGCCTGCGTTTGTAGCGACGGCAAGGTGAGAGATAAAGGTATCCTCGGTTTCTCCCGAACGGTGTGAGATTATAGCGGAGTATCCTCTTTCCTTTGCGAGCATAACAGTATCAAGGGTTTCGGAAACGGTTCCGATCTGGTTTAGTTTAACCAGTATGGCATTTGCTACACCGTTTTCTATTCCCTTTCCCAAAATTTTCGGATTTGTGGTAAACAGGTCGTCCCCCACAAGCTGAACCCTGCTACCGAGCCTTTCCGTTACCAGTTTCCACCCTTCCCAGTCGTTTTCACTCATGGGGTCTTCTATTGAAACAACGGGATACTTTTCAACTATTTTCTCGTAAAACTCTATCATATCTTCAGCCCTCATCTCCTTTCCTTCAAACCTGTAAATCCCGTTCTCGTAAAACTCGGAGGATGCAACGTCAAGGGCAAGGAGTATGTCCTCTCCCGGCTTGTATCCCGCCTTCTCTATTGCCATCATAAGGAGGTCAAGGGCTTCCTCGGAAGAGTTCAGATTTGGTGCAAATCCTCCTTCGTCTCCAACGTTTGTTGAGTATCCCTTCTCTTTTAGAATCTTCTTAAGGTGGTGGAACGTCTCAACACCTGCTCTGAGAGCTTCCCTGAAGGAACTTCCGCATACGGGAACAATCATAAACTCCTGTATGTCAAGGTTGTTATCCGCATGAGCCCCTCCGTTTATAACGTTCATTAAAGGAACGGGTAGTCTGTATCCGAACTTACCCCCGAGGTATTCGTAAAGAGGTATACCAAGCTCGTTAGCACTTGCCCGTGCCACAGCCATGCTTGTCCCGAGTATTGCGTTTGCCCCGAGTTTGCTTTTGTTTTCGGTTCCGTCAAGTTCTATAAGTATGCTATCTATCTCCCTCTGGTTGAAAGGGGATAACCCCTTTAAAGCTTTAGCTATAACGCTATTTACGTTATCAACCGCCTTTAGAACACCCTTCCCGAGGTATCTCTTTGGATCTCCGTCTCTGAGCTCAAGGGCTTCCCTTTCTCCCGTAGATGCTCCGCTCGGAACTATAGCCCTTCCCACAGTACCGCTTTCAAGCTCTACCTCAACCTCTACTGTTGGGTTTCCCCTTGAGTCAAGAACCTCCCTTCCGTGAACCCTTACAATCCTTGACATGTATACTATCTTACTATGGAGAAGCACCTTGAAAGGTTTAAAGGAGAGGAGTACAGGGATATAGATAAGCTCAAACAAGCTTTTAGGAAGAAGCTCTCCGAAGTTCCTCCAACTATGGAATACGTTAGAAACTTAATTCTTGACGCTAAGCTCCTCTTTAGAATTCTCACCGACCCGAACTTTGAACTGAGTCAAGAGGCGAGGGATGACTTCACAGCCGCCCTCTGGTATTTCATAGAGAAGAAGGACCGCATACCCGACTGGATTCCCATAATAGGGTATTGGGACGACTACAAGGTAATCAGGTATGTTAAAGAAAAGCACAAGGAGGAGATAGATAAATATTTTCAGGAAACTAAGTTTTTTATAGCTAACTACTTTTAATGTTCAGGTTTGTCCTCTTCAGGATTCTTCAAGCCATTCCCACCCTTTTGGGTGTTACATTTCTTTCCTTCGTTATTATAAAGCTCGCTCCCGGGGATTACCTTGACCAGCTAAAACTGAATCCACAGATATCTCCCGAGACCATAGAGAGACTGAGGGAACTTTACGGTCTTGATAAGCCCCTCCTTGTTCAATACCTACTGTGGTTAAAGAATGCTGTTTTCTTTGACCTCGGTTATTCCTTTCAGTATCACGCCCCCGTTCTTGACCTAATCCTTGAAAGAATTCCCAATACCCTTTTCCTCTCGGTTAGCTCTGCACTCTTTGCCTGGCTACTTGCCATTCCCCTTGGAACCCTTGCCGCTTTCAAGGAGAACAGTGTTGTGGATAAACTCATTCAGGCCTTTTCCTACACATTTTTCTCAATACCCTCCTTCTTCCTCGCCTTTATACTCCTTCTGTTTGCATCAAAGACGGGCGTTCTCCCTATAGGAGGTATACACAGCCCCGAGTTTGAAAAGCTAAGCCTTACCGAGAAGGTTGTTGACGTTTTAAAGCACTTACTTATCCCCTCTATGGCACTTGGTCTTGTTTCCCTGGCATCCTTGACCAGACTGGTGAGGAGTGCGGTTCTTGAGGTTCTCCACAGTCCTATGATAACTATGCTAAAAGCAAAGGGAGTTGGGAAGGTAACTCTTTTCAAACACGTTCTTAAAAACGCTATGAACCCCTTTACTACCCTTCTGGGATACGAGATAGCGAACCTGATATCGGGGGCAGCGTTAATAGAGATAATCGTAGGATGGCCCGGTATGGGTATGCTTATGTTGAACGCTGTTCTCTCCCAGGACCTCTTTCTCGTTATGGGAGGGCTTTACATAGGAACGATTATGCTTATCGTGGGTAACCTTATAGCTGACCTCCTACTCGCATACATAGACCCGAGGGTTAGGGAAAGGGCCTTCGGGAAATCGTGATAAATTATAAAACTATGTATTACGCACTCCTTACCCTGTTTGTGATAGTTGCGGTTCTCCTCCTCATAGCGACACTTCTCCAAAAGAGCAGGGGAGACGTTGGAGCTGCTTTCGGAGGAAGCATGGGACAGTCCATATTCGGCGTGGGCGGAGTTGAAACCCTTCTTACGAAAGCAACCTACTGGCTCGGAGCTCTTTTCCTCATTCTCGCACTTCTTATATCAATAGTTCCGAGGGAGAAGGGCTCGGTTATTGAAAAACTTGAAAAAACGGAACAAAGTGAAGATAAGGGAGCTTCTCAAGAAGGAAAGTGAACACGAGAGGGATGCCCGCATAATCCTCTCTCACCTTCTCGGTGTAAAGCCCTCGGAACTCGTACTTTTTGAGGATAAGGAGATTCACGAAGAGGTTATAAAGAAGTTTAAAGAACTTGTGGAGAAGAGAAAGGAGGGATATCCCGTAGCATACCTCATAGGGGAGTGGGAGTGTATGGGGAGAACCTTTAAGGTTGAGGAAGGTGTTTTAATACCAAGACCAGAAACCGAAATACTTATAGAGAAAACCCTAGAGAAAATACCGAGGGATAAAGAGATGGTTGGTTTTGAGCTTGGTGTGGGAACGGGATGTATATCCATAAACCTCCTACTTGAGAGACCTCTTTTAAGGATGGAAGGTAGCGATATAAACCCGAAGGCGGTAAAACTGGCAACGGAAAACGCAAAGATACACAAGGTTGAAAACAGGTTTAAGGTCTTTCTCGGAAACGGCTTTGAACCCGTCAGGGGAAAGGTTTACGACTTTGTAGTTTCAAACCCTCCCTATATTCCGAAAAAGTTCTGGGACTTTCTACCCGAGGAGGTAAGGAAGGAGGGATACAGCTCCGTAATAGCGGGAAAAAAGGGGTACGAGTTTTACGAAATAATAGCTGAAGAATCTCCAAAGCTCCTAAAGGAAAAAAGTTTTGTAGCCCTTGAGATAGGACACGACCAGGGGGATATTGTGAGAAAACTCTTTGAAGACAAAGGTTTTAAGGTTAGGATTTTTAAAGATTACTCGGGCTACGATAGGGTGGTGATAGCGGAAAGATGGAGCTGATAGGTTTCTTAATAGGGGTTTTCTTTTTCATTTTCCTTGAGGGATTCTTTGCAGGTTCGGAAATTGCTCTTCTTAATGCGGACAAAGGTATACTGAAGGCGGTTTACAGGAAGAGGAAATACAGATTCATAAAGCACTTTCTGGATAATCCCGAGGAATACATAACCCTTACCATGCTCGGATACACCCTATCAATAGTTCTCGCATCAACACTTTACACGCTCTTTTTACTCAATCTCTCAAAATACGTTCCGGCTATAAGGGGAAAGGAAGTTCTCCTCGCGGAAAGCCTCGTGATACTTACGATTATCCTCGGTGAGATAATACCAAAGAGCTTATTTCAACATTACGCGGATAAGGTAGTAATACCGAGCCTTTTCATACTTGATAAACTCAGGTTAATTTTCAAGCCCTTCTTACTTCTTGCGAAGTTCATAAGCAGGACGATAACAAAGCGCTTCAAGGTTTCCGAGGAAAAGGTAAGGAGGGAAGACCTTATAGCCCTCTTGCGGGAGGATAAAACCTTTTCCGAGTCAATAAGCTACATAGTTTCAAACATTCTTTCCTTCAAAAGCAGGAGAATAGGTGAGATAGTTAAACCCCTTTACGAGGTCGTTATGATTCCCGATACCGCAACGGTGGGGCAAGCGGTTGAACAGATTAAGAAGACGGGATACTCAAGGATACCCGTTTACAGGGAAAGGGTTGACGACATTATCGGTTACATAAGTGCCTATGACCTCATAGATAAAGACATAAACGAGCCCGTGAAAAAGTATATAAGGCAGATTCTCGTCTTCAGCGAGTATACCTCCCTTCCGGAAGTCCTCAAGGTATTTAAAGAGAAAAAGGAACACATAGCGGTCGTTGTTGACGAAAGGGGCATAATCCTCGGAATAATAACGATTGAGGATATCTTTAAGGAAATTCTGGGATACCTCGCTTCCGAAAGTGAAGAAAAACCGCTTGTGAGAGAGATAAGTAAGGATAAATGGGTTGCGGAAGGAAAGATTGAAGTAAACGAGTTTAAGCGTATTACGGGAATAAACATTCCGGAAGGTCCTTACAACACCCTCGGGGGTTTTCTTACATACAGGCTGGGAAGGATACCGAAGAGGGGAGAGGTCGTGAATTACGACGGATACCTTTT
>NZ_JBSLZM010000105.1:0-3197 GCF_056494385.1 Aquifex sp.
GGTCAAGGTGCTGCGGATATAGAAGACTCCTTCGTATTTGTCGGAGGAATACTTCTGAGGTTTAACACTAAACTTATGTCCGAGCTTTTCAGGGTTCCGGAGGAAAAGTTCAGGGACAAGCTTTACAAAAGTCTTGAAGAAAATATAAGCTGGGTTGAAAGGGAAACGGGAAGACTTCCCTCCTACGAAGAGGTTGAAGAGCTTCTCGTTGAAGAGTTTTCAAAAATAATACCCTTTGAGGGTGAAGAGGATATTCCGAAGGAGGCCGTTGAACTTGCAGACAGACTAAAGGAGGAGTTCACCTCCGATGAGATTCTCCTTGAAGATACCGGAAGAAGACACAGAACAATAAAGATAAAAGAGGGTGTTCACTTAAGAACGGGGCTTCACAAAGCAAGGGGGGGACTCATAAGAACCGAGGTTTACACAGATGGGGAAAAAATACTTGAGGCAAGGGTATACGGGGACTTCACCCTTTACCCCAGAGATAAGATAAGGGAACTTGAAAAGCGTTTAAGGGGTGTTAAGTTTGAGAGGGAAGAGATAAGAAGGGTTGCGGAAGAGTTCTTAAGGAATGTAGACTTTCCCGGTGTTGAACCCGAGGACTTAGTGAAAGCCCTCTATGGGGATTGAAAAGGCTTAATCCTTATGTGAACACCTTCCTTCCCCTTCTCTATTTTCTTTACTGTATGAACCTCGTATATCAGGTTATCGTTTTTTATAACACCTGCTTTCTCCATAACGTCCCAGAGAGTTTTTAACATATTGTCTATGTCTCTCTTCCTCTTATTCGGAAGAATAATTGTTATATCAACGGATATCTCGTAGTCTATGGGCTGCCCCTTATACTGTTCTTTTAGCTCCCATAGAGCTCTTGCCTCCCAGTTTACGACCCTCGGGTGTTTGAAAACCTTCCCTCCTCTTCTTCTAACATACCTGTTGCTCTTGGGAACAGGAAGTTTTGATAAAAAAAGCTCTATTACGTCCATCGTTTAAAATAGTTTTATCATGGAAGAAAAAGTGATAATAGGCATAGAGGACTTTCTAAAGGTTGACCTCAGGGTTGCAAAGGTATTGGAAGCCGAAAGGGTTGAGGGCTCTGAAAAGCTACTTAAGCTAAAAGTAAGCCTCGGTGATGAAGAAAGAACAATTGTTGCGGGAATAGCAAAGTTCTACAAACCTGAAGAACTCGTCGGAAAGAAAATAGTCATAGTTGCAAACCTAAAGCCGAGGAAGATATTCGGTATAGAGTCCCAGGGGATGCTCCTTGCAGCATCAGACGGGGAGAATCTGTCAGTAATAGTTCCCGATAGAGACGTTAAAGAGGGTTCTAAACTGAGTTGAGATACTTTTACTTTGAGGAGGAACACCCTTTTTCCCTTATTCTTCCCCTAATAGAAGAGGGTAAGCTGGACCCCTGGGAGGTTGATATAGTAGAGCTCGCAAACCTATACCTGGAAGAGCTTAAAAAAAGGGAAGTTCTTGACCTGAGAATACCTGCGAGGGCTGTAGTTGCAGCCTCCTTTTTACTTAAGAAAAAGATAGAAGTGCTCTTTCCTAAACCACCCAGGAAGCCTAAAAAAAGGAAATACTCCCTTCAGGAAATAGTCGGTATGTTTGAAGAGGAATACAGGGAGGTTGAGGAAGAGTTAAAGGAAAACGTAAAAAAGATAAAAAGGGCGGTAAGAAGGAGAAAAACGACAAGAAAAAGGGAAGAAAAAAGAGATAAAGAGGTTCCCGTTCACATTGCAAAGTTTGAAGATGTCTTGAAAGAAATATGGGAGCTACTGAGGAATCTTGATGTAGGAACGAGGATAAGCTTCCTTACATTTCTGAGGGAAAAGGATATAGTTCCCCAGTTTATGGCCCTCTTATACCTTGATTACGAGAATAAGATAAGGATTTACCAAGAGAGACCCTACGGCGAGATTGAAATAGAAATCTTAGAAACCTAATATCTCTATAACCTTTTCAAGCTTCGGAGGAACGGATACGGGCTCTTCACAAACCTTTATCGCTGTATCGGGGTCCTTAAGACCGTTTCCCGTAAGGGTGCAGGTGACGACCTCACCTCCTTTAAAGAAGCCCTCCCTCACGAGTTTTATAAGTCCCGCAACGCTTGCAGCTGAAGCAGGCTCACAAAACACACCCTCGGTTGATGCGATGAGCTTATAAGCATAAAGAATCTCGCTATCGCTTACGGCGTCTATATTCCCGCCGCTCTCCTGTGCAGCCCTTAGTGCAGATTTCCAGCTATAAGGGTTACCTATTTTTATGGCGGTAGCTATGGTTTGTGGGTTTTTGATGGGATAGCCTTTAACTATCGGTGCCGCTCCTTCAGCTTGCCATCCCATCATCTTGGGAAGTTTCGTAATCTTTCCCTCTTCGTAGTAAGTCTTAAAACCCTTCCAGTATGCGGTTATGTTTCCCGCATTGCCCACGGGTATGAAGTGGTAATCGGGAGCATCCCCAAGAACGTCACATATCTCAAAGGCCGCGGTTTTCTGTCCCTCTATTCTGTAAGGGTTTACCGAGTTTACAATTTCAACGGGAAAGAGCTCGCCTATCTTCCTTACGATATACAGGGCATCGTCAAAGGTTCCCTGAATGGCGAGAACCTTAGCTCCGTAAATCATAGCTTGGGAGAGCTTCCCTATTGCCACCGCACCCTTTGGAAGAAGAACGTAAGCCTTAAGACCGGCCCTTGCTGCATACGCAGCCGCCGAAGCGGAAGTGTTTCCGGTTGATGCACAGATAACCGCCCTTTTTCCCTCCTCAACCGCTTTTGAGATTGCAAGGGTCATTCCCCTGTCTTTAAAGGAACCCGTAGGGTTTAAGCCTTCATACTTTAGGTATATCTTTCCTTTAAAACCTATTGCTTTTGCAAGGTTGTCCGCCTCTATCAGGGGTGTGTTTCCCTCGTATAGGGTTACTATAGGTGTTTTTTCATCAACGGGTAGGTACTTTCTGTAATGCTTTATGATTCCTTCCCATTTATCCATAGCTCGGACTAAGGATATTATAATTTAAGGCATGCATGAAGTTCTAAGGATTAGGACGACAAAACACACGAGCATAGTAAACATAACTCACCAAGTCTCGGAGGTTGTAAAGAGGTCAGGGGTGAAAGAGGGCTTATGCGTCGTTTATACTCCTCACACTACCGCATGTGTTTTCGTCAACGAGGGAGCAGACCC
>NZ_JBSLZM010000106.1:0-2125 GCF_056494385.1 Aquifex sp.
TCAAAAGCAAGTGCCCCCAAAGCAATAATCCCGCTATTAGATACGATAAGCGTTCCTATACAGTTTGGCTGGACAGAGGGGAGGTGTCCCTTGCTACCGTTAGAGGAAGACAGAAGTTTAAGGTAAAAATCCTTGAATACTTCAAACAGTATCTTGATTGGAAGATAACCTCTGCCAACCTCAAATACGACAAAAAGCTCAAGAAGTTTTTCCTCAGCATCAGCGTTGAAAAAGAATTTGAAGACGTAGAAACCTCCGATTTTTACGTAGGAGTTGATTTGGGTCTTAGAAAACTTGCGGTCGTTTCTACTCCCGATGGGGAAATTAACAGGTTCCTTGATGGTGGGCATATAAGGGCTGTATCCGAGAGATACCAAGCACTCAGGAAACGTCTGCAGTCCAAAGGCACTCCCTCTGCTAAAAGACACCTTAAGAAACTCTCGCATGGGGAGAAACGGTTTAGGACTGCTGTTAACCACAAGATAGCGAGGGAGATAGTAAAGCTTGTTCCTGCTGGTGGTGCGATAGTTCTTGAGAAGCTTAAAGGTATAAGGAAAAGGATAAGGGTAAGTAAACAAAATAGGAGATGGATACACAGCTGGAACTTTGCACAACTTCAGAGGTTTATAGAGTATAAGGCACAGGTAAAAGGGATAAGGGTTGTGTATGTGGATGCAAGATACACCTCTCAGAAATGTAGCAGGTGCGGGCATATTTCCAGAAAGAACAGAAGAGACCAAGCACACTTTGTATGTGAGAGGTGTGGATTTCATCTCAACGCAGACCTCAATGCCAGCAGGAACATAGTAAAGAACTATCTGGCTTCCCTTGAAGGGAAGTCGGAACCGGGAGCGGTATATCCCCTCCTGGTGGGGCGCTGTCAACCGTCCCAATGTAGCGGTGCTACCGTAGCGTAGCATCAGCTACAAGCCTCCGACTTTAGTCGGGGGTAGTTGACGTTCTAAAAAGAGTTTTGTCTTTCTCCCATATATGCTTTATCAACTCTAACTCTTCAGAGCTTATGAGTTTTTTGCCGAGTCTTTTTTCCAGAAGCAAGAGCTTTTCCAGGATTTTCTTCCTTACAGAAATTTTCAAGGCTCCTTTTCCGTAGCCTACAGGCTCTCCTTTCCTGTTCAGTCCGCTCCTACTCTCAGGGTCGTTACAGAGATCTATCAGAAACTGTCTGAACTCGTAAAGATGTTTGAGTTCTCTATTGAAAGCAATCTGATTTTTAAGCGTTTTGTCCTCTCTTACGAGAGTGCAAACCCAGCATCCAAACCTCATACCACACCCGTTCCTGTATCCGTTTTTTTCGGGTATGAGAGGGCACTCCCCCCTCGCTTCTTTGTAGATGGAAATTACGTTTTTGTAGGAACCATCATATGGTGGTTCAGAATTTGCTAGGAACTCCCATATTTCTTCTTCTGTTACGTCCATCATCGGAGCATATACGGGTATGCCGTTGTCCTCCAAACGGAAATCTCCTCTTGACCTGCTCTTCAGGGACCTTGCCCTGTCATGACTTTCATCCAACCTCAACCCTACAAACATAATGGAATCTTTTAATTCCCTCAGCAGCTTTTTCACAGGCCTTATTTTGAGTTTATCCTGGCACCAGCGGAACCTGTGAGAAGGAAGCGGATAGCCTTTCCCTATGAGGTTTACCCAGTAGGTGTATCTGATATCCGGAGTAGCCACCTTCACTTCACATCTTATTCCTTCTCTGCGACAATAGTCTTTCACTTTCTCAAGGGTTGAAAAAGCGTGCTCATGGACAATGGGATTTTCAACAAGAGTGTCCGAGTGAACTACGACGAGCTTAAGATCCTGTTCCTTTGCCAGCTCAAGACTCAGGTGAAGAAGAACGGTGCTGTCCTTTCCTCCGGAATAACTCACAACAAAACTGTCACATCCCTCTTTGTCTATAACTCTCCTGATCCTTTCCTTTACTTTCCGCATCTCCTCTTCTAAGATAGGGCTTTATTATTAAAGTTTAATACTAAACTTTTGCACAACATGAGTCACCTCCTATCAAGTTTTGTAGCAGGAACAGAACAAGCTTGTCATCAGGAAAAGGAGAGAACCTCAAACATCGCCTTATTAAAGACTTCATAAATTCAACAAA
>NZ_JBSLZM010000107.1:0-10361 GCF_056494385.1 Aquifex sp.
AAAGCCATACGCTTTTGAATACCTGAAGCACTCCGATTATATATCGTGGAAAGAAGTCGTTGAGTATGAGAAAGCTGTATGAATTGAGTCACGAGCAGCCAAAGCGAGCCGAAAAATATGAGCATCATTGGATTACAGCGGTAAAGCGAGCTTCCCTATTAGAGCCTCCTTAGGTGCAAGCGAGCCGAGGATGCGGAGTATCGGAAAGAGAAAAGCGAGCCATGGGAATTCAGTTTTATATAGGCAAGAGCGAGCAAATTGCCTACGAGTCCCGTGGTGGAATAGCGAGTCCAAAAATGAAAGAGCCTGCATGTAAGAGCGAGCCGCCCTACGCAAGCATCGCTAAATCCAAGCGAAAAAGAAGGAGGTGGAATATGAAGGCACTTAAGGAGCTTGAGAAACTTTTTTCAGCTTTCACAAAAGATAGAGAGCCTAAGCCTCAGCTTAAGCCCCGCTCTGTCCTACAGCCAAAAAGCGAGTCTCCTCCTCCCTCTCCCACTGATGAGATTGAGGAAGACGTAGAGGTAAGGGAGCTTTTCAAGAAGCTTAACAAATACGCAAAAATGCTAAGAGAAAAGGAATTAGACACGCTTGAGAAAGAAATCAAGGAGGCGCGTGATAAATACTGGAACGAAGAAGAAATGACTGAATACGAAAAAATGCTTGCGGAGGTTTTCTGTTTCACAGGCTTTAGCATTCGGGGGACTGCGAGATGGTTAAAAATGAGAGCGAGAGAATGTTAGAACTTCTTGCTAAGCTTCTTATAGAAGCGGAAACCTTAGAGGAGGAAGTAGGATGCGGGGAGCAATATACGCAAGATATTCAACGGAAAGACAGAACGCAAAGTCAATTGAAGACCAGATTCGCATTTGTAGAGATTACGGTCTCAGAAACGGAATAGAGATTGTAGCGGAGTACGCCGACAGAGAAAGAAGCGGTTATTCTCTTAAAAGAGAAGGGCTATTAAAACTCCTTGAAGATGCAAAGAAAAAGCTTTTTGACGTTCTTCTTGTTGAACACACCTCGAGGCTTTCCCGGGATGGTCTTGAGCTAAGAAGACTCATTAAGGAATTTCAAAAGCTCGGGATAACGATTATTTTCGTTTCTCAAAATCTCAGAACCGACAAGCAAGAAGATATAGCTCTTATCAAGCTATTAAATGTAGTTGATGAACAATACATAGAAGGGATAAGGATGGCAACAAGAAGGGGGCTTGAAGGGGCGTTGTTAAGAGGTAAATGGGTATCCTCTGCTCCGTATGGCTACAGGATGGTAAACGGCGTGCTTGAGATAAACGAAGAAGAGGCTAAGATAGTAAGGGAAGTTTTTGAAAGATATGCAAACGGCGAGGGCTTAAGGCTTATATGTTATTCTCTCAACGAAAGAGGTGTAAAACCGAGAAGGGCAAAAACTTGGAGCACATCAACTCTTTCGTGCATGCTTAGAAACCCCATTTACAAGGGACAGATAGTTTGGGGAAGAAGAAAGAGAATAGAGGACGAAAAAATAGTTGTGATACAAAATCCCAAAGAACCAGTAGTCCTTCCCGCCCCTCATCTTGCGATAGTTTCCGAGGAAATTTGGGAAAAGGCGAACAAAAAGCTTGAAGAAAACAAGGAGAAAGGAAAACACAAGAAAGTCAAGCATACACATCCCCTTGCGGGGATAGTTATCTGCGGGCACTGTGGAAAACCCCTTGGCAAGGAAAGAAACCGGCTCATATGCTACGAACATAGAACAAAGAGAGCTTGCGATTTTGATTTCAGGCTTGACTATGACATTATGTTGTCTTTCGTCTTGAGACTCATTAAAGAATTCGTCCCGGAAAGGAAAGAAGAAATATTAAAAGCTGTTGAACGCCTAAAGGTCGGAACGGATATACAGGAAGAGGTGAAGAAGCTTGAGAAAAAACTTGAAAATCTTTTGGAACTTTACGCAGAAGCCCCGAGCGACATATTAAAGAAAAAAATCAAAGAAATAGAGCAGAAGGTAAAAAACTTACGAAAACAAAATAAGCCTTTAAACTTTGACTTAAACAAGGCTATATCCAACCTTGAGAACCTTTCGTGGAAAAAGCCCGAATTGGTGAACGAAACTTTAAAAGTCTTCATAAAAGCGGTTGTCGTAAGGAAAAAAGATAATGGAATAATTGATATGAAAGTAGAGGCAACCCCTTATTTAGCCCAAATCCTGCAGAAAGTGATGGTGAGCCGGGCGGGACTCGAACCCGCGACCCACGGCTTAAAAGGCCGTTGCTCTACCAACTGAGCTACCGGCTCTTGGGAGCTCAACTGGTGGAGCGGAGGGGACTCGAACCCCCGACCTCCGACATGCCATATCGGCGCTCTCCCAGCTGAGCTACCGCCCCTTTGCCAGAAATAAAATTATAATCCGAAAAGGAGAGGATTTCAAGTATCACTCCTTATTCTTAATCTTTTCCTTTATCCAGTTATGGAAGTCTTCTAACTTCATACTTCCAAGATTTCCATCCTTTTTTGTTCTTACGGAAACTGTTCCGCTTTCTGCCTCTCTGTCTCCCACAACGAGTATAACAGGTATTTTCTTAAGTTCCGCTTCTCTGATTTTTGCATTCATCCTCTCTTCCCTGAAGTCCGCCTCAGCTCTTATGCCGTTTCCCTTAAGATATTCAAGAACATTTTTGGCGTAAGCGTGGTGGCGGTCAGCTATTGGAATGATCATAACCTGAGTAGGTGATAGCCATATGGGGAGGAGCCCCGCGTAGTGCTCAAGAAGTATTCCCGTAAAACGCTCTATTGAACCAAGAAGTGCCCTGTGTATCATGTATGGTCTGTGCTTTTTGTTGTCAGGTCCTACATAAGTCATGTCAAACCTTTCGGGAAGGTTAAAGTCAAACTGAATTGTAGAAAGTTGCCAGAACCTACCTATCGCGTCCTTTACCTTAACGTCTATCTTTGGTCCGTAAAAGGCTCCCCCTCCTTCGTCAATCTCGTAAGTGTATCCGAGGTCCTCTATAGCTTTCTTTAATGCGTTCTGGGAGACTTCCCATTGTTCGTCCGAACCTATTGAGTATTCTGGTCTTGTAGAAAGGAATATCTTAAACTCGTTAAACCCAAAGTCCTTTAAGGTGCTGAGGGCAAAGTCAAGGGTTTCCCTTATAACATCGTTTACCTGCTCGGGTGTACAAATTATATGGGCATCATCCTGTGTGAATCCTCTTACCCTGAGAAGTCCGTGGAGAACTCCCGAAAGCTCATACCTGTAAACAGTTCCAAGTTCAAATAGCTTTAAAGGAAGCTCCTTATAGCTCCTAACCCTACTTTTGTATATGGCTATATGGAAAGGACAGTTCATAGGCTTTACGTAATACTCCTCCTCGTCTATCTTCATAGCGGGAAACATGTTCTGCTTGTAGCACTCAAGGTGTCCGCTTGTCTCCCAGAGTTTGGACTTCCCAACATGAGGCGTGTAGACGAGTTGGTATCCCCTCTTTAGGTGTTCTTCCCGTAAGTAGTCCTCAACAACCTTTCTGTATATCGCTCCCCTCGGAAGCCATAGAATAAGTCCGGCTCCTACGTTGTCGTCTATTGTGAAGAACTCAAGCTCTCTACCGAGTTTTCTGTGGTCTCTCTTTTTGACCTCTTCGTAGAACTTTAGCCTTTCCTTTAGTTCCTTGTCGCTCCAGAAGGCAAGGCCGTATATGCGTGTGAGCTGTGGCTGGTCGTTTCTCCCCTTCCAGTAAGCACCCGATATTGAGGTTAACTTAAAGGCACCGGCTTTACCCGTTGAAGGGAGGTGGGGTCCCTTACAGAGGTCTATGAAATCTCCCTGTTCGTAGACCGATATAACCTCATCCTCGGGAATTTCTTTTATTATGTCTATCTTATATTTTTCCTTCAACTCATCAAAGAGCTTTATCGCTTCTTCACGGGAAAGTTCTCTCCTGAGTATAGGGTAGTCTCTCTCTATTATCTCCTTCATCTTCTTTTCTATCTTGGGGAGGTCTTCTTCAGTTATCTTGTGTCCTTCAACTTCAACGTCGTAGTAAAATCCCTCTTCAGTGGTAGGGCCCACGCCCAGGTGAACCTTTTTCGCTCCGTAAAGCTCCTTCAAGGCTTGAGCCATTATGTGGGCAAGGGAGTGCCTCATTATCTCAAGGCTTTCCTTACTTCCCCTGTATACAGGTTTTATCTCTCCGGACTCCCTTACAGGTGTTTGAAGGTCTATAATCTTTTCGTTTATGACTCCACCGAGTGCATCCTTTATACCTGCGAGTTCAAATATCTTCCCTAAGGGCGTTCCCTTTTCTACCTCATACTCCTTTCCGTTTATAACAACCTTAATCTTTTCCATAGTTAAATAAGATATTAGAAAACGCATGTTCAGGTATGTTTTAGGTATAAACCTTCTTCTTATGGTTCTTAGGATTCTTTACATACTCTTTTACCCTATAGACCTTTCACCCGAAGAGGCTCAATACTGGGACTGGTCAAGACATCTAGACCTTAGCTACTACTCAAAGCCTCCTATGGTTGCATACATAAACTTCTTATCAACCGCCATTTTGGGGAATACGGAACTCGGTGTAAGGATTAATGCGGTTCTTCTTTCCTTCTTTCTTTCCCTCATAACTTACCGCTTTGTTAGGGAGATTTACGACGAAAAAACCGCTTTCCTTTCTTCCGTAATACCTAATATACTCCTCGGATTTTCTATAAACTCTGTTTTATTTACAACGGACTCTCTCCTTATATTCTTTTGGGCTCTATCCTTAATATTTCTTTATAAAGCAGTCGAGGAAAACCGATTAATACTATGGATTTTTACGGGAGTTTTTGGAGGTCTTGCCTTCCTGAGCAAGTATCCCGCGGTATTTTTGCTTCCCCTCGGAATCTTATACCTTTTCCTCGTGAAAAGAGAACTTTTAAAAGATGTAAAAGTTTATTCTTCCGTTATCGTTGCCTTTATATTTGCCATTCCCGTCCTTATTTGGAACATAAAACATAACTTTATATCCTTTAAACATGTGTCAAACCTTGCGGATAAAGGAAGTTCTTTCCCGAACATATCGGCACTTCTTGAGTTCATAGGAGGTCAAGCACTTATTCTTTCCGTAATTCCCTTCTTTTTTATACTTTACGGTTGGTTTAGAACGTTTCTTACAAGGGATAAGAGAGATGTTTTCTTAACAATTTTTTCTTTTCCCGTTTTCCTCTTTTTCTTACTTCTCTCTTTGAAGAAAAGGGTTTACGCAAACTGGCCCGACTTTGGTTATTACACAGCCGTAATATTATTCTCAAGGTATTTCTTGATATTTCCCAAGTTCCTAAAGTTTACTACTATTTTACTTGGATTTTTTCTAACGATTCTTATTCACTTTACTCCCCTTTTTGACTTAATCGGTCTAAGAAAGCTTCTTCCCCCGAAAAGGGACCCGACAAAGTTTTTAGTTGGATGGGAAAAGCTCGGAAAAGAGGTAAGTAAGTATTACAATAAAGAAAGGTTTATTCTTTCAAGTGCTTACCAGATTTCCGCTGAACTTGCCTTTTACGTTAAAGGAAATCCGAGGGCTTATGTGTATCACGTAAACAGGTATACCCAGTATTACCTGTGGAAGGAAGAACTTAAGAGGTATAAAGGTGGTGACGCTATTTTTGTAAGCTACGGAGGAGTTCCTAAAAAACTAATGGAAAGTTTTAGGGAAAAGGAATTTATAAAAAGGGTTAATATTTTCTGGAGAGGGGAAAGGGTAAGAAGTTTTTATATATATTTACTGAAAGGGTTTAAGGGAGAACTTTATGAAAATCCGAGGGGTTATTAATAAGTTCGCGGGGTTTGGGTTGAGCTTATACCTTATCGGTTTTTTTATATACAATCTGCTTCCCTTTTCATACTTTGATATATATATGGAGCCGGAGGAAAAGCTTGCTCCCAAGCCTTTCGTTAAAAAGTATTACTACCTGTTGGGACTTAAAGCCAATTCCTTTCCGGGTCAGCATGTAGTATCATTCCTTAAATCAAAGGAAATTAACACCGTTTTCGGATTTTTCCCTTTTGAAAGTAAAGGTGTATTTAAAAGTTTTTTAGAGGCTCCTAAGTGTAATCTCGTGTTTATATCCGAAGTAAACCCAATAGTAAAGCTCTTAAACTTTCTTTTTGATTATCTTCCGAAAAAGATTCTGGGAAATGAGTTCAATTCCTATGCAACGTTTATAAGCACGGATAAAACGAGATGCAACGTATTGGTAAGCGATATAAACCTCTCTAACACTTTAATAGATTTTGCCATTGATACCTCGCGAAATATGACATACAGAAGAATTCGCAACAGTGTAGAGCTGAATAAGAACGTAATCGTTAACGGAGGAAAAAGTGTTGAAGTATATGGATTTTCTCCGAGGAGCTTTTACTTTCCCGATGAATCCACCATTTACCCTTTTAAGCTGTTTGTAAGAAGTAATGAGGAAAGAGTTCTCATAATCCTATACAGAAACGGAGAAATTTACAGGGTTTACGACACAGACAGAGTTGTAATAAAAATTAGCAGAGAAGGCGTTTACTCGGTTGAGGTTTACAAGTATAACTTTTCCTGGAAGGGGTATTACCTTGGTCTCAGACTTGTTGCTTTTTCATCTCCGATAACTCTCTTATACTGATAGAATGAAGGTCGTGAGGGCGTTTGTAGGTTTCTTTACAAGCAAGACGATACACGAGGTCTCGGAAAGACTAAAGGAGGAGGCAAATCTTAAGCTTATGGGAAAGTGGGTAGAGCCCCAGAACCTTCACATGACGCTCCAGTTCTTGGGTGATATAACGGAACAGCAGGCTATAGATGTTATAAAGAATCTTCAGGAGATTTCAAAAAGGTTTATTCCTTTTAAAGTAAGGTATAAGGGGCTCGGAGTCTTTCCGGATGTAAAGAACCCAAGGGTTTTATGGATAGGTGTATCAGAAGGAGCAAACAAGTTAAAAAATTTGGCCAGGGAAGTAGAGAAAAGAAACGCGAGAAAAGGAATAATACCGAAGGGAAGTAAAAACTTTGTTCCCCACGTTACTGTATGCCGTATAAAAAGGATTGATAAAAAGTTTTTAAACTACATGCTAAAGAAATACAAAACTGTTGAGTTCGGAGAAGAAGAGATAAACAAGATAGCCCTAATCTCAAGCACCCTCACAAGTGTCGGACCTATTTACTCGGTTGTTGAGGAGTTTTACCTCGGAGGGTAAAAAATGCTTACGTATAAGTCGGCAGGTGTAGATATAGACAAGGCAAACGAGTTTGTAAAGTTTATAAAGGAAAAGGTAAAGAAGGAGTTTAATCTTTCCGATTTCGGGGGGTTCGCAAGCGGGGTTCCGATAAAGGGATATAAAGACCCTGTAATTTTTACAACCACGGACGGAGTAGGAACTAAGCTTATGATAGCCCAAGCGATTGATAAACACGACACTGTGGGAATAGACCTAGTTGCTATGAACGTAAACGACCTTATAACAACGGGTGCAGAACCTTTTTTATTTCTCGACTACATAGCAACGGGAAAGCTTGAGCTGAGGGTTATGAAGGAGGTTATGGAAGGGATAATAAAAGGGTGTAAGGAGGGAGGGGTTATTCTCGCGGGTGGAGAGACTGCCGAAATGCCCGATTTTTACCCGGAAGGTGTTTACGACCTTGCGGGATTTTGCGTAGGGATATGCGAAAAGGAAGAAGTGATAGATACGGGTAATATAAAAGCCGGAGACGTTATCATAGGACTAAAATCCTCAGGGTTTCACAGCAACGGCTACTCCCTAATAAGGAAAGTTCTTAAGCTCAAAGGCATAAAGTATACTGACTTCCTTGAGGATTTCGGAAAAACTGTCGGTGAAGTTTTACTAATACCTACAAAGATTTACGTAAAAGAGGTAAAGAAGATAAAGAAACACGTAAGATTAAAGGGAATAGCGCACATAACCGGAGGAGGAATTCCCGAAAACCTAATAAGAATACTTCCAGAAAATGTTAAAGCTGTAGTTTACAAGAATAACATACCCAAAAATCCCCTGTTTGAATGGATTAAGAACCTCGGAAATATAGATGAAAGAGAGATGTTCAGGACTTTTAATATGGGTGTTGGGATGATTCTCGTTGTGGATAAAAAGGATGCAAGTAAGGTTCTGGAGATTTCAGAGGAAGCCTTTTACCTGGGTGAAATTAAGGAAGGAACGAAAGCCGTGGAAATTCTGTGACTTTCCCTCCTGTTTTCCCTCTTTCCCTTAAGGTAAAAGTATGCGTATATCATAACGAGAATGAAGAATATCATAGTCATTATCCTCACCCATCTTTTCAGTCTTGCATACTTAAACTGGTCCGACATAAGGATTATTTTAGTTTGAAAAATCTAATAGAATAGTGTTCATGCTCAGTATGACGGGTTTCGGAAAAGGAGAGGCAGAAAGCGATAACTGGAAGGCAACCGTAATGATTCGTTCCCTTAACGGAAAAGGGCTTGATATATCCCTCAGGATGCCTTCCTTCTTAATTCCGTTAGACCTTGAACTCAGGAACGTAATAAAGGAAAGGCTAAAAAGAGGAAGTGTGACCGTATTTGTTGACGTTGAACAAAAGGCTGTAAAACCTCCCGTTGATGTTGAAAAACTTAAAGCAAACGTTGAGATGCTAAAGGAACTTATAATTAAAAAACTTTTCCTTTCCCCCACGGATGATACTATCCTAAACTATGCTTGGAAGTACGCTGAGAAAACCGAGGTTGAGGTTGATGATGAGTTAAAAAGTGTAGTAATAGAAGCCCTAAAAGAAGCTCTTAATGAGTTAATTGAGTCAAGAAAGAAAGAAGGGGAAGCTTTAAAAAGGGACTTTGAGGAAAGAATTAGTAGGATAGAGGAAATTGTTCAAAAGATAGACGAAGAAAAGGAAAGAATAAGGGAAAAAATAAAGGAAAAGGTTATAGAAAGGGCTAAGGAACTGAATCTTCCCGATGAACACCCCACCGTTTTAAACGAGCTCATGTTTCTTCTTGAGAAATACGACGTAAACGAGGAGGTTCAAAGACTGAAAGTCCATATAAAGAGATTCAGGGAGCTTTTAAACAAAGAGGGAGAGGTCGGGCGGAAAATGGAGTTCTTGGCTCAGGAGATGCACAGAGAGATAACAACGCTCGGGAACAAAATACCCGACCTCTCAGACTACACGGTGGAGGTGAAAGGGGAGATAGACAAGATAAAACAGCAAGCGGCGAACGTAGAGTAATCAAAAGACGAACCTAAACTGGAATGTGATTGCATCGTTATCTATTTCGTTTCTCTCTTCGTCTATTTTTTGATACTCAATTGTAAAGCTCATGAGCTTTGCCTTTGTATACCACACGTTCAATCCTATAGACGTAACACCCAGTTTACCAAGTGTAGCACCATCCTTGCTGGATAAATTTCGTATATGACACTTCTGTTTCAATCCCTTATATAGGCACCTAACAAACTCTTCAGTAGAGGAGTTTGAGCAGAGGTATATGAGTCTAGACAGGTTTCAATCCCTTATAGGCACCTAACAAACAAGTAACGGTAGTAAGCGGGTTACGTTTTGTCGTCTCGTTTCAATCCCTTATATGCACCTAACAAACCAGATACAGTATAGTCGTATGAGACACAGTTTACTTTGTTTCAATCCCTTATAGGCACCTAACAAACAGGAGAAAGCTTTCTTTGCCTGCAAGAGTTCTTGTCCGTTTCAATCCCTTAGAGGCACCTAACAAACGAAGCATATACGAATCCAACGAATCAATGATAGAATTGTTTCAATCCCTTATAGGCACCTAACAAACCTTTTCTGAACATCTTTTTCATGGTTCCAATTGTCTGTTTCAATCCCTTATAGGCACCTAACAAACTTTCTGATACCGTTAGCGTCAAGTATACGGGCAAACGGTTTCAATCCCTTATAGGCACCTAACAAACGTACGAAATGAACTATGTAGTATAGGGTCTACTGACAGTTTCAATCCCTTATAGGCACCTAACAAACTGACAAAGTCTATTGAGTGTCTGTATAACATGTCAGTTTCAATCCCTTATAGGCACCTAACAAACACAAGACAAGTACACAATACACTCACTACAGAAGAAAGGTTTCAATCCCTTATAGGCACCTAACAAACAAAAGAGCACGGAGTGGGAGGCACATGTGAATGTGTGGTTTCAATCCCTTATAGGCACCTAACAAACCCTGCACCAATGCAACCGCCGACATATACAACAGGGAGTTTCAATCCCTTATAGGCACCTAACAAACCAGCCTATAACTTACCTTATTCAGTTGACAAGAAACCCCTGTGGCTCAACGGCCACACTTAAATTTTATAGAATTCTTTAAGAGTCGTCAAGTGGAG
>NZ_JBSLZM010000108.1:0-2600 GCF_056494385.1 Aquifex sp.
CAAGGAGATAGCGGAGGAGAAGGGGCTGATAAGGACGAGAGGCAGGAAGCCATATTTAGAGATATGGGAGATAGCGGCATTACTGGAGATGGCAGCGGCTTTTGACATACCTGCCACTACACTGGCACAAATGATAATAGGTCCCCACATACGCTCGTATCACATCTTCCGAAGGGACAGGATGGAGAAAGCATACAGACTCTTGAGGGAGCAGATAAAAAGGGGGGAAAGTTATATAAGGGGTCAAGATACATAGTTGATGGAATGCTCATAGAAACTGCGAAACTATGGAGAGCGAAATTCAGAAAGATGAGGAGGATGGGAGGGGGAAAGAAGTTCTGGGCGAGGAGGAAAATCAACAGGATTTACAGCCAGCATACAGGCAAGCTTGAGAGCTATGAGAGGACAGTATATGGAGTGCTTCTGATGGTTATAATCAATGCATCAGAGGGGAAAGTAGTGGATATCTGGTTTCATCCAGGCAGCTTCCATGAGAAGAGGTCTCTGAAGATACGATTTTTCAGGAGTCCTTATCTTAGGAGTATTCTCAAGGGAAGCGTTCTGATTGGTGATAGGGGTTTCGATGGGTTGAAATTACCTGGTGTTGAGGTTGTGACTGTTGGCAGGGGCAAAGGGAAGGCTTCTCAAAGGCAATATGTGGAAAGTGTCCTCAGTGTGGTGGGGAAATCCATGTATCTCCCCTGGAAAAAGGGTATTACTGCTCAGGCATACATCCACGCAAAGTCCATAGCCTTCAATAGAAAAACTATAGTCTTCATCCTTTTATTATACCGTTATTAAGTAGGAAGGCATACATAGGGGGCAAGAACGCCATAAGCCACCCGGTGGTATAGCTTACTTTCTTAGCTTCCTTTTTAAAACTCTCCATAACCAACCTCTTCAAATCCCACTTGCTCTTTACGAACGCTACACTTACTACCCGCTTTATGCTCTTGAAGATCCACTCTATAGGATTAAGGTCTGGAGAGTAAGGGGGTAAATACACCAACCTTATACCCAACTCCTTCGCCTTCTTCCTGACCGCCTTGGACTTGTGCGATGGGAAGTTATCCAGCACCACCACTATCCTCTTCTTATCCCTGTTCGCTTCCTTTATATCCTCTAAAAACTTGGCTACCTCCTCCCCTGTGGTCCTTTCTAACGCTTTCTCCACACTCCTGCCGTTTACCGCATAGAAACCTATCACGTTCGCCCTGTACCTGTCTGCTGTGTTCTTCCTTATCCTTACCTGATCCCTGTATGTCCATACCCTCTGCGTGTTGCTCCTCAACTCCGGTGATGTCTCGTCTAAAAAGCCTACCACCACATCCTTTATATCTATCCCCTCATCCTCTATCTCTTTCGTCACTACCTCCATGCTCTTTTTTAGTATCTCCTCCGCATTCATAGGCCTCCTGTAGTCTGTAGGTAGAGGTTTTACATATCTCATCCCTAATCTCCTCAACAGCTTCCTTAAAGACTCTCTGCTGTATTCTACTCCGTACTTCTCTTTTATCAGCTTCCTTATCTCTTCGTGTGTCCACCAATCTCTATCACGGAGGATTTTCTTTAATTCCTCCTCCTGTTCTTTCGTTAAATACCCTTTCCTACCTACTCTCCCCTTCCTCCTGTTCTCAAACTTCCCCTTCTCGTTCCACTCCTTCGCCCACTTCCTTATCCCCCTCTCGCTTATTCCTAACTCCTTCGCTATCTCTTTCGCATATCTACCCTCCGCTATCATGTATAGCACTATTGCCTTCAGCACTTCGTCCCCCCTGTTCACCGCTCCCTTTATTATCTCTCTCAGTTCTTCCCTCCGCTTTATTTTTAATCTCCTCATAGGTAGGTATATATTCTATAGCGGTATGAGTTTGGGGATAACACTATAAATACATATCTCTTTAACATTCCATTCTTAAACCTCCTTTTACTTTTCCCCTTTAACTTGCTACTCTCCTCATCAAATCTTTGGTGTATCTTGAAATATGACTTGAAAGCATCTGGATTTTCAAAACGCCTTATATCCCAATAAATGCTTATGATGAACTGTATAAATTCATCACCAAGCCCTTTTATACGCTTTAACTTCTCATAATCCTTATGCCTCTTTACTATCTCAATTATTTCTTCATCCACTCTCCTGTATTCATCTATCAAAGCTTTTATTATTTCCCTTTCTGAAAATAAATGATCCTTTCGTCTTTGTAAATACTTATCTTCGGTTTTGATTTTGACCAATTCCTCTATGGCTTTTAGTAATCCATACCCTGTATAATATGCCTTCCCTGAAAAACGCCTTTTAATGCCATGCAAAAAGTATATCTTTTCTAACCTTGTTTTGTATCTTTCAATTTCCTTTTTAAGCCTAAACCTCTTTTTTATCAAATACCTCAAATATTTTTGCTCCCAACTCATTGTCTCCAAAATTGGCGGAAGCTCCATTAACTCTATTTCCGTTTTAGCTTCCGCAACATCTCTAAGAATTTTTGCTAAATTCACGGCATCCCTTATGTCATTCTTCTTTTTAATTCCCCTTCTTATCTTTCCAGATCTGCTCCTTAATCCGTTTATCATGAATACCCTAACATGCCCGTTTAGGT
>NZ_JBSLZM010000109.1:0-6463 GCF_056494385.1 Aquifex sp.
TCGTTTATCTTAACCTCTCCGCTTATAGGGGTATTAAACACGTCAGAAAGGGAATGGGCAGGGTCTGTGGAAAGGAGTAATACTCTTTTCCCTTCCTCGGATAGCTTTACTGCGTAAGCGGACGATAAGGTGGTCTTTCCTACTCCCCCTTTTCCTCCGAAAAAGTAAACCTTCATCCTCTCACCTTTGAGCGTATGTAAGGAAGGTAATCCTTAATACCTTCTTCAAGGGAGTAGGTAGGTTCGTATCCGAGGGATTCTTTAACCTTCGTTAGGTCCGCTTCCGTGAACTCCTGGTAAAAGTCATAGGGACAATCAAAATACTCAACCTCGTAATTAGTTCCGAGTTCTTTGTTTAGTATCTTCACTATTTCGTTAAAGCTCCTTGCTCTTCCCGTTCCCACATTGAATATACCCGAAACGTTCCTTTCAAGTGCAAGAAGGTTTGCTTTTATCACGTCCTTTATGTAAACGAAATCCCTTCTCTGCTCTCCCCACTTAAAGAGCCTTGGCCTTTCTCCTTTTAACATCTTCACCGCAAGCTGGTAAATCATACTTGCGGTCTTTCCCTTATACTCTTCACGTGGTCCGTAAACGTTGAAATACCTAAGACCAACTATGTTTATTTCAGGATGCATTTCCATATAATTCTTTGCTATGTGGTCCATCATGAGTTTTGAAAAACCATAGACGTTTTCCGGTTCAAGGCCGTAATCCTCCCTCATAGGAGGAGGGCTATTCCCGTAAACACCTGCAGAAGATGCGTATATTACTTTTGCACCCCACTTTACCGCAAGGTCAAGTATATGCCTAAAGGAGTCCGCGTTGGTCCTGATCATTAAAAACTGGTCCATTACCGTTGTGTCGGTTATTGCAGCTTTGTGGAATATGACGTCAAACCTGAATTTCTTTCCTATGTAATCCCAAAGTTCCCGGTCCGTTATGTCTCCCGTTATAACCTCACCTTTGAATCCTATAAGGTTCTTAAAATGTCCGGAGGAGAAATTATCAAGAACGTAAATCTTTGCTTGAGGATACTTCTCCTGAAGGGCGAAAGCAAGGTTTGAACCTATAAATCCTGCACCACCGGTTATGAGAATGTTCATAAATGTAATACTATAATTAATTTAGGTAGCCGGTGTGGCGGAATTGGCAGACGCGGGGGATTCAAAATCCCCTGCCCTTCACGGGCGTGCGGGTTCGACTCCCGCCACCGGCACCAATCCCTTAAAATAATCCCATGCCCAAAAATGACCTTCTTCTCAGGAGCTTAAGAAAAGAACCGATAGAGAGGTATCCCGTATGGCTCATGAGACAAGCGGGAAGATACATGCCCCAATACAGGGAGATAAGGAAAAAGGTAAAAAATTTCCTTGAGCTGTGCAAAAACGTTGAGTTGGCAACCGAGATATCGCTCCTGCCTTTAAGACTTCTCGGAGTTGATGCGGTCATTATATTTTCCGATATACTCGTTCCTCTGGAATCCTTAGGAGTTAAGATAAGCTTTGAAGAGGGGGAAGGACCAAAACTCAGGTGGAGCGGGAAGTATGAGGACCTAAAGCCTTACAATCCCGAAGAAAACGCATACGTTTATGCAGTAATAAAGAGAGTGAAAGAGGTTCAAGATGAAGTTCCCGTTATAGGTTTCTCGGGAGCCCCTTTTACGCTCTTTTCTTACCTGATAGAGGGAGGAGCTTCAAGGGACTTTAGAAAGACTAAGCTTTTTATGTGGGAAAATCCGAAGGATTTCAAAAAGATAATGGAACTCCTCACCGAGACATTAATTCTTTACATAAGGGAACAGATAAAGGCGGGAGCAGACGTTATTCAGGTCTTTGACAGCTGGGTTAACCACCTGAGTGCTGAGGATTACGACGAATATGTCTATCCCTTTACAAATTATCTCCTGTCAGAGATAAACTCCTATTCAGATGTCCCCGTTATATACTTCTTCAGGGGTTCCGCTTCTTTTTTTGACAGTGCGGTTGACTATCCCGTTGATGCCCTTTCCCTTGACTGGAGTATAGATATTGTTGAAGCCTTTAACTATACTGATAAGGCCCTTCAGGGGAATTTAGAACCAACAGTTCTATACACAAGAGAAGAAGTAATAAAGGAGAAAACCTTATACCTCCTTAAGAGAATTCCCGTAAGAACGGGATACGTTTTTAACTTGGGACACGGACTTCAGCCAGATATGGAGTTCAAAAAGGTAAAACTCCTCGTTGATACGGTCAAGAGTTTTCCCCTAACTTGAGTCTTCCGACGTAGTCTTTAACAAATTGGTATGCTACCCTTCCCGAAAAGCTTCCCCGTTCGGTTGCCCATCTTAAAGCTTCCCTTTCTATTTCTTCGTTCAAGGAAATTCCGAAATCCCTTAGGTATAAGCTCACAGCCTCAAGGAAGAGTTTCTTATCCATAGGCGGAAACTGAAGTCTTATGCCGAACCGCTCAACGAGGGATATCCTTTCCTGAAGGGACTCTTCGGGAAACTTTTCCTCCTGAGTTTTTTCGGGAATGAGGTTCCTCCTGTTTGAGGTTGCGTAAACGAGAACGTTAGGAGGCCTTTCTTCTATATCTCCCTCCATAAGGGATTTTAAAAGCTTAAAGGACTCCTCCTCAGGTTCAAAGGATAGGTCGTCAAAGAAGAGTATGAATCTCTTCTTTCTTCCCCTTAGAAGCTCGTATAGATGGGCTATCTCGGGAATTTCACTCTTCGTTATCTGAATTAATCTTAAGCCCTGAGAACCGAATATCCCGAGTAGAGCCTTAACCAGGGAGGATTTTCCCGTTCCCCTTGCACCCCAAAGTAAAACGTCGTTTGCGGGAAAGCCCTTAACGAACTGCTCCGTATTCCTGAGGACTACACTTTTCTGCCTTTCTATGCCAACAAACTTATCAAGTGACGGAATGTGGGGATACTTTACGGGCTCAAGTCCCCCTTTAATCCTAAAGGCGTAGTATTTATCAAAAAACTCCTCATCATAGTTTTCAGAGGATACGTATTCGGAAAGTTCCTTTAAAAGCTCCCTCAGTATGCTCATAAGGAAATGATACTAAAGGAATTTCTTCATTTTTTAAAAATCTCAAGCTCCTCAAGGGTTTCCATATCCTTGTATTTACTCATCGGAATGGTATAATATATATCTTGTAAGCGGGCGTAGCTCAGTGGTAGAGCGGCTGCTTGCCATGCAGCAGGTCGCGGGTTCGAGTCCCGTCGCCCGCTCCAGCTGAAATAAAATAAACGTATGAAACCTTATCTCATATCCGGGGAAAGGTTTTACAGCTTAGGAGAATCAAACCTTATAAAGAATTTCTTTTTAAAGGCGAGTAAGGTATTTGAGGCTTTCGGATACGACTACATAAACCTCTCTTATTTTGAACCTTATGAGTATCAGGAGCTTGCCTTTGGAGAAAAAGCAAGGGAAGCCATAACCTTCAATGATAGCGGAAGCAAGGAGATTTTCAGCCTTCGGCTTGATTTTACAACACAGGTTGTGAGAACAGTTTCAAGTTTTAAAAGCATTCATTTTCCCGAAAAGCTTTACTACTTTGGTAGTCTGTTTTCCTTTGATAAAAAAGGTTTTGAACGGCTTCAGACGGGTGTGGAGCTTATAGGTATTGGCAGTCTTGAGGCAGACGTTGAGGTAATAAATGTATTAATAGATTATTTAAAAGAGATAGGGCTCAAAAATCTTAAGGTTATTCTAAGCCATGCGGGTATAGTTAAGAAGTTGAGTAAGGGGAAAAAAGAGCTCGTTAAGAGTTTTTCTGAGAGGAATATTGAAGAGCTCAGGAATATTCTCGGTGAAAATCTACTTGAGGTTTTAAGGATTTCGGACGGAGAAGAGGTGCTAACCTTTCTTGACAGATTTTCCTTGAAAGAAGAAAAGGAAGCTCTTGTAAGGGTCGGAAGGGAGCTGAAAGAGGAGGGAATACCCTTTGCCTACGATGTTTTTGAAGTGAGAGATTTCCCCTATTATACCGGCATAATTTTTGAGATATACGACATTGATACGCACCAAGCGGTAGCGGGAGGAGGGAGATACGATAATCTTTCTGGCCTATTCGGAGAAGACTTCCCGGCAACGGGAGGAGCGGTCTATCTTGAAAAGCTCATAGATTATCTCCCGAAGGAGATTGAGAAAAAGGATTACTTCATAATTGACCGTTCAAAGAAGGGAGTAGGAAGAAAGCTTGCGGACACGCTTAGGGGCAAGGGTAAAAAGGTATCCCTTGAGTTTACCGAAAGAGAGCTTAAAAAGTCAATAAACTACGCTTTTGAGAAAGGTTTTAGAGAGGTTCTCGTTGTAGAAGAGGACTATCTTAGGGTTTTTTCTACTCCGGAGGAATGTGTGAGCATGAAGATAAGCGAGTTTGTTGAATTAATCAAGTAACTCTTTTAGTTTATCAAGGTGGGTGAGTTTCTCCCAAGGGAGGTTTTCCTTTCCGAAATGACCGTAAACGGAGGTTTGTCTATATATGGGTTTTCTGAGGTCTAAGAACTCTATTATCTCGGAAGGCTTCAGAGGAAAGATTTTTTTTACCGCTTCGGTGAGTTTTTCCTTATCAACCTTGTTTGTTCCGAACAGCTCAATATCAAAGGCTACGGGCTCCGAAAGTCCGAAAGCATAACCTATTTGAACGAGGCATCTATCCGCCCACCCGCCCGCTACTATGTGTTTCGCTATCATTCTCGCAAGGTATGAACCCGAACGGTCCGTTTTTGTCGGGTCCTTTCCCGAAAAAGCACTTCCGCCCGATAGTCCTATGTCTCCGTATGCATCAGAGACTATCTTTCTTCCCGTTAAACCTGTATCCGCAACGGGACCGCCTATAACAAACCTTCCCGTGGGGTTTACCCTGAACAGTGTCTTCTCGTTTATGAACTCCTCGGGTATTTCCTTCCTCAATACCTCTTCGATAATCATCTCCCTGAGGTTGTTCAGGGATATGTCGGGGTCGTGGTGGACGTAAGCTATCACGCTCTGAACGTAAGAGGGTTTCCCGTCCTCGTAAATCATAGCTATAAGAACCTTTCCGTCCGGTCTCAGGAAGGGGAACTTCCCTATCTTCCTGTATTCGGAGACTCTCTTTGATATCTTGTGAGCAAGGGTTATAGGCCAAGGCATAAGGTTAGGAGCTTCCTTTGTGGCATATCCCACAACTATGGCGGTATCTCCCGCACCCTCGGAAGATATACCGAGGGCTATCTCGGGACTTTGTTCGTCTATAGACTGAATAACCGCACAGGTATCCGCATCAAACCCGAGCTCGGGACGAGTATACCCGATATCCTTTATAACGTTTCTCACCACACGAGGAATATCAACGTAACTTTCGGTGGATAGCTCCCCGCCTACCATAACGAGCCCTGTTGTAACCATTATCTCAAGGGAAACCTTACTGAATGGGTCTTTCTTTATGAACTCGTCAAGTAAAGCATCAGCTATCTGGTCCGCAACCTTGTCGGGATGTCCTTCCGTCGGAGACTCCGCCATTCTGAGAGTATACATTTAGGAAAATTATAGTATAATTGCAGCAAAGGAGGGGAGAATGAAAGGTTTGGAAGGTCCTATTAAGTTGGAATTTGAGGTGAGGAAGGAAGTTAATTCAATAAAGTTAGAGTTGAGAAATAGCAATAAAGTTGAAAACGCTTTTAAAAGCTATAAGGATAAAGGAGGAGTATATATTTTCACCTCTCACGGAATTAATTGGAAAAAAGTTTAAAGATTGCGCTTGTGAACAAAATATTATTTATGATCATGATCCTGATTCAGGCTGCTCTTGTGAAGAAAAATTTGAAAAAGTAGGGGATAATCCTATTATATTGATAGGACAAACAGATAACTTTAGGCGAAGGATTTCATACTTTATAAAGAGTTTAATAGCCAATCATTCTGATGAATTACACACAGGAGGTGCAAGAATTAGGGAACTTCTTGAAAAATGCAAGCAAAGTATTAATACACAGAATTTTAGCCTGAACTTATATCTCGTTTTTTTAGATGAGGCTAAGAATGAATGCGGTAATAATATAGATGAAAAGAAATTGGAATGTATGTTTTTTAAAGTATTCAAAGAGAAATGGGGTTGTTTACCGTTGTTCAATAAGAAATCCTGTGATATCGACGATATTAATATAGAATGTAAAAAGTTTATTGAGGGAATATTGACTTCGCGTAAATGCTACTTCTTCCTCTTGAGGTATCTTCGCTGGTTTTTTTAAAAAAGTCCCTAAACTCCTATCTCCTGCAAATAAAAATTCCTTTATGGTTCAATTTGGCTTCCTCGCTCTGGGCTCTTCATATTTTCTTTTTCTTCCCTCATCTCCTTCGTGAACTTCCCTCCTTCCGTAAGGGAGGGTTGTGCAGTCGTCACCCGTGAGGGCGTTTTAGGGTTGTATGTAGCAAAGCAAAGGGCTAAAATAATACGTGTAGGTGGGGAGCTATAGGGGTGTAATG
>NZ_JBSLZM010000110.1:0-2348 GCF_056494385.1 Aquifex sp.
TCTACGGGAGAAGTTCTCGCTCTTGCGAGCTTCCCGGGGTTTGACCCTAACAGTGTTTATAAAGACTGGAAAAAGCTCAGTAAAAATCCCTTAAAACCCTTCTTTAACAGGGCTGTAAGGGGGCTATATCCCCCGGCATCCGTTTTTAAGGTGCCCATAGCCTACGCGGTTTTGGAAACTAAAACAAAATCCCCTTGGGATATAGTTTATTGCGGTGGTTACTTTAAGCTCGGGGATAGAAGGTTTTACTGCTGGAGAAGGTGGGGACACGGAAAGGTAAACCTTATAAGGAGCTTAAGGGATTCCTGTGATGTTTACTACTACACCGTGGGTTACGAGATTGGACCAACAAAGATAAGACATTATGCTAAGCAGTTTACCTACGGTATGCATATTCCCTTTGAACTTCCCGTAAGAAAAGGTTTCATACCTACTCCTTCGTGGAAGCTAAGACGTTTCAAAGAACCCTGGTACGACGGGGACACAGTTAATATGAGTATAGGGCAGGGATTCTTACTCAGTAATCTTATGGAACAAACCCTTATGATGATGGGAATAGCCAACAATGGAGTTATATACAAACCAACCCTTCTTAAAGAAATCCTTGACGATAAAGGTAACGTCATCTGGCGGAACGAAAGAAAAGTTCTTAAGGCGATTTACGGAAAGCTTGAACACTTCGCAATTATAAAGAGAGGTCTCAGGGAAGCGGTAAGGAGAGGGACCGCAAAGGAAGCAATGTCAAGAATCGTTGATATAGCGGGAAAGACGGGAACAGCTGAAGTCTTCTTTAAGAACAAAAGGAAGATAAAGGAGTATTACAAGAGGAGAAAAAAGAGACTTCCCTGGAAGTATAGAAATCACGCCTGGTTTGTAGGCTTTGCTCCCTACAGGGACCCCAAATTTATCATAGGGGTTTTTGTAGAACACGGAGAAAGCGGAGGAAAAACCGCCGCACCGATTGCAAGAAAAATACTTGAGCGTATATACATAAACAAACTCCATAAGGAAATCTAAACAGCCCTGTAATAAGCACCCTCCTGGATAATTTTTCCCTCTACAATTAGCTTCGCTATAAGGGTATTTATAAACTTAGTGTCTTCCTTGAGAAACTCATTTATCTCATCAAAGGTTCTGGGTTTTTTGAGAAAATCAAGAATGCCTTCCTCTCTTAACTCCTCATATTTGTATGCTTTACCTTCCTTTAAAAGTCGGATACATCCTTTCCATCTTTCGGAACAGGCATCACCCACAAATACGCAAATTTCTCTTCCGTACCTGTATGCGTATTCCGCAGTAATGAGCGCCCCGCTCCTCCTTCCCGCTTCCGCCACGTATAACCTTTCGGAAAGACCCGCGATAATCCTATTTCTTTTAGGGAATGTGTATTTGCTGCCCTCCTCCCAAGGGAGAAACTCGGATACAAGGGAAACCTTTCCCCTATCAAGAACCTTTTTTATCCTATACTCCGTTTTAAGAATACCGTAGCCCAGAACAACCGTAGTAGGTAGTCCCAGCTTTAAAGCGGTTTCGTGAGCCTTTATGTCTATGCCTCTTGCTCCTCCGGAAATAACAGGTTTTCCTTCCTTTTCAACAACTTTTTCAACAAACATAAGGGAAATGTCAGAGGGTTTACGCGTTCCTACGATACCTACACCCTCCGAAGGTTTTTCTCCTCTATAAAACAAGAAAGGAGGAGGATCCTTAATCTCCCTGAGAAGTTCAGGATAATCTTTATCTTCGATGGTTATAAATCTCAAACCCTTTTCCAGGCTCTTGAGAACATCTTCCTCATACCTCCTTTCGGTTGACAGGGAAAGCATAATAAGCTCTGCCTTTTTCTCTCCCAAGAGATTTACAAGACCCTTTTCCTCAAGATTTTCTATTGAACCGAACTTCTTTATAATCTTCTTTATAGTAGCTTCTCCGACGCCTCTTGTGTCCTTAAGACGCAGATATTTAAGAAGCTTCATACAGAAGATTTTGACAAAAAAAGTTTTTGTAGTATATAATATTTTTTTACCTCAAAGTCGGAGGTAGAGAATGGCCAAGGAGAAGTTTGAGAGGACAAAAGAACACGTAAACGTGGGAACGATAGGTCACGTTGACCACGGAAAGTCAACACTCACGTCTGCCATAACGTGTGTTTTGGCCGCAGGCCTCGTTGAAGGCGGTAAAGCTAAATGCTTCAAATACGAGGAAATTGACAAAGCACCGGAAGAAAAAGAAAGAGGTATAACCATAAACATCACTCACGTTGAGTATGAAACAGCTAAAAGACACTACGCACACGTAGATTGCCCCGGACACGCAGACTACATCAAGAACATGATTACCGGAGCAGCTCA
>NZ_JBSLZM010000111.1:0-2813 GCF_056494385.1 Aquifex sp.
AATTGCGGAAAGGACGAAGGTTTTTTCCCAGCCTATAGCCCTTGCTATCGGAGGAAATAGAATTCCGTCAAGAACCGCACCTATGTTTCCGGCAGCGGCAACCCCCAAAACGAGCCCCTGTATCTCCTTAGGATAATTACTACCCGCCATCGGGAGAGCTATCGCAAAGCTTGCACCCGCGACACCTAAGAATACACCCATCCACAGAAGGTCCTCGTAAGAAACTCTGTATCCCGAAAGGAGCATGTATACGTGGGGAACCGAGGAAAGGAGAATACCCATAATCGCTATGTGTTTTCCGTTTATATACTGAAATATGTATCCGAAGTTTATCCTGAATATGGCCGCAGCTATAACGGGTATAGCAACCATAAATCCCTTCTGAGCTCCCGACAGTCCTAAGCTCTCAGCTATGAAGGGTCCTAAAGCACCGAGAAGCAGCCATATGCTGAAGGAATGGTCAAAGTAAATAAAGGAAGCGAATAAAGCCTTCCAGTTTCCGCTTTTTATAGCTTCAAAAACCTCTTTAACCTGTCTCATCTCATAACTCCTTTTTCTTGCTCCTTACGGTCCAAACTTCGGACAACTCGCAAACAAAAACCTTTCCGTCCCCGTAGGCACCTGTGTGAGCTGCCTTGTTAATCGTTTCTACGACTTTATTCGCATCTTTGTCTTCAACCGCTATCATTATCAAGGTCTTTGCAAGCTCATCGTAGGTGGCTTCCCCGGCTTTAAGACCCCCTTCCTTTCCCCTTCCTACAACATCCCACATAGTGAGAGCCTTAAAGCCCGCACTGTCAAGTTCCTTGACTACATCTAGAGCTTTGTCAGGTCTTACAACAGCCTTAATAAGCTTCATACCGCTTACCTCCCCTTCCTTTATCACGAAAATCTTTCCGTCTCCATAATTTCCCGTGTTTGCAACGTCAAGAATAAGCTGAACAACATTCTCGGGAAAATCGGTAAAGATAAGGAAAGCCTTTTTGGGCAGAAAGGGAATTAAAACCTTTTCTCTAAACATACCCTTATACTTGAACCCCCCTTCTTTTCCCCTTCCCTTAACTGTCCAGGAGATGTAAGGTATTCCCTTTTCGGAGAAAACTCTGCTGAGCTCGTAAGATTTCTCCTTTCTTATGACAGCTAAGACTTCCGCCATCTCACAAAGTTAACTGCAAGATTTGTGCCAAAACTTCTTGATGATTTTTCAGGGAAGTTTAAAGATTCGTTTTTACAATTTTGTAAACATGTTAACAAATTCGTCCAAAAGCTACTGAATGCCTCATAGAGGATTAAAGGGCTTTTTATTGGCACGAAATTTGCAAGTTATTTCCTCGGAGGTTGGTTATGAAGATAGCCGTTATAGGAAACGGGATAGCGGGAACCGCACTTGTTGAAGAAGTTCTTCGGTTATCCGAGGGGAAGGAGGTAAGACTTCAGGTATTCGGGGATGAGAGATACATAGGCTACAACAGGATTCTCATAACGGACGTTCTTGCAGGAAGAAAACTCCCGACGGAGATATACATAAAGAGGTGGCAGTGGTATGAGGAAAAGGGTGTAAGGCTGGAAGTAAGTAAAAGGGTTGAGAGAATATTTCCCAATAAGAAGCTTCTTATAACGAAAGACGGGGATATACACAGATACGATAAGGTTGTTATAGCTACCGGAAGTAAGCCCTTTATTCCGCCTATTAAGGGAATAAAAAAGAAAGGAGTATTTACCTACAGAACCCTTGATGACGTCTTTAAAATTCTGGACCTCGCGAGGGTTTCAGAGAGGGCGGTTGTAATAGGGGGAGGGCTTCTGGGTATAGAGGTTGCAAAAGCCTTGGCGGATATAGGCCTTGAAGTGTTTCTTGTCCACATACTTGACACCTTAATGGAACAACAGCTTGATAAAACCGCTTCGGAACTCCTAAGGAGAGATCTCCAACGCATGGGTGTAAAGGTTTTACTCAACAAAAAGACCGAGGAGATTCTGGGGGATAAAAGGGCTAAAGGGGTTAGGTTTTCGGACGGAGAAGAGATAAAAGCGGACTTCGTAATAATAGCAACCGGTATAAGGCCGAACGTAGACGTTGCCCTGAACTCGGGACTTAAGGTAAACAGAGGAATTCTCGTAAACGATTACCTCGAAACCTCAGCAAGTGATGTTTATGCGGTAGGGGAGTGTATAGAACACAGGGGAAAAACCTACGGCCTTGTCGCTCCAATAATGGAACAGGTTAAAGTGTGTGCCCATAACCTTATACACGGCAACAAGAAAAGGTATGAAGGATCCATTACATATGTTATGTTAAAAGTTGCAGGTATAAATCTATTTTCCGCAGGGGATTTTAAGGAGGGAGAGGGAAGGGAGGTTTTATCCTTTTTAGACCAAGGAAAGGGTATTTATAGGAAGGCTGTTATTAAAGAAAACAAGGTAATAGGTACAATACTTTACGGGGATATAAGGGGGAACAACTACATACTTGAACTAATAAAAAGTAAGAAAGATATAAGCGATGAAAGACCATTTTTCCTGATAAAACATATCGTTCCGGAAACAGGTTCACAGGTAAAAGAGCTGAAGGAAACCGATATAGTCTGTAACTGTAATGCGGTAACAAAAGGAGAGATAATAAAGGCCATCCTTGAGAAAGGTGCAAAAACCCTTGAAGATATACAAACCTTAACAAAAGCTTCAACATCATGCGGTAGCTGTTCCGAGCTCGTTGAAGAAATACTAAAAGAATACGTAAAGGAAAAACCCAAAAGGGTTAACAAAATTGAGGTAATAAAGAAGAAACTTCACCCATTTGACGAGGAATTCAA
>NZ_JBSLZM010000112.1:0-7985 GCF_056494385.1 Aquifex sp.
CACCACTTATCTGATTCGGACGAGAACTTCCTTTCCCTCAAACTCAAAACCTTCAAGGATAATCTCGTAATTTTTTAGCTTCTTCAGGTGTTTCTTCTTCGTAATTACGTAGTCTCCCCTTGAAAACTTATCCTTTTGGGGTATACATCTGTAGAGGTATGCAACGATAGCGGAGTTTTCGTGTTTGTAAAAGTAAAGGTGTTTCGGGTTTTCCCTTTTTAAATACTCAACGACTTTAGGAGTGAATCTCTTAGACTCATAGTAGTTTACTCCGAAAAGTAGAAAACAAAAGAGAGCCAAAGCCACAGTGTAAGCTTTTTTTAGGTAATTCCTTGTTGTGTAATTCCCGAGTATCACCGCAAGCGGAGGGTATGAAAAGAGTATATAGTGGTGGAGCTTGTTTTTGGAAAGTGAGTAAAATAAGATAACTACAAGGAACCATAAAATAAAGAAATTAAGTTTTTTATCGTAATTCTTAATTATTTTCGGAATTAACGGTAGGAATAAAAGCGAGCTTATGAGGGTTAAAAGGGGGTAAAAGTAGATAGGCATCGGATGAAGTTCGTACTTTCCCGTGAACCTGTATATGTTCTCGTAAACGAAGAACTTAAAAAAGTATTCCCACCCGTATAAATAAATCATCAGGAAATACCAAGAGAAGCCCACAATCAGGAAAAGGATAATACCTTTAGTTTCCAGGAAGCTTAATCTCCTTCTCCAGAGCGTATATATTAGTAGCGGGAGGAGTCCTACAGGTCCTTTTGTTAGAAATGCAAAAGCCAAAGAAAGCCAAGCAAGGGTAAACCTCTCCTTTAGGAGGAGGTATAAACCGAGTGTGGAGAAAAATACGAGGGTAAACTCGGGAACGTAAGCCCTTGCTTCCACCCAGTTGTGTATTAGGAGCGTAAAAACAAGGGAGGAGAAAAAAGCTTTTTCTTTTGGTAAAAATTCCCTTGAAAAAAGGTAAACGAGAAAGGCGGTGAGGGTAGCCGACAATCCCGAAACGAGCCGTGCGGAAAACTCGGACGGTCCGAATAAGAAAAAGGATACACTACCAAGCCAGTAAAGGAGAGGAGGTTTTTCAAATCTCGGACCACAGTTGTATTCGGGAATTACGAAGTTTCCCGTTTTTAACATATGAAGTGTGGCGTAAAAGTTTCTCCCTTCATCAAGAGACGTGAGGGATAAAAACCAGTTTCCGAAGATGAAGAAAATAAGAGAGGAAAGGAGTATGTAAAGGTAAGCTTTCCTTTCTGAGGGGTGCATCTTCAAAATTTTACTTTAAGAAAAACTGTGTTCCTTTGAGGGCTTTCTCGGGGTTCATACCTACGGTGTGATAGACGGTCATTAAAAAGAGTAGAATGTTTACCTTACTCTCAAGGAGTATTCTCTCGGCTTGAGTGTAGTAAGCCATTGCATAACCGAGGTCAAAGGCGAGCTGTAGCTCATACTGGGAACGTTTCAGCTCAAGGTTTTCTTCGGCCCATTTCATATTAGTTTTGGCGTAAAGGTATTTCCCGATATACTCGTCCCAGATGTATGGAAAGGTGTAAACTTTTTCCTTTACTTCCTCTTTCATCTCTTCGTATTCTCTCCTTAGGGATTTTATCTTTTCTTTTATACTCTTTACCCTGAACCTCTGGGATGGGTCAAATAGGGGGATGTTCAGGTATGCGTTTATTTCTGTGTACTTTCTACCGTTTTCAAGGTTTTTCCCGAGTTTTCCCTCAAGGACGAGTTCGGGAAAGAACAGCCTTTTACTTCCCTTCTCAAGCTTCCTGTAGTAAGCTATCTCGTGTTTTTTTATTCTCAAACGGTAGTTGTTATCAACATATTTAAGGAGTTTTTTCTCGTCAAAAGTTTTATTTTCGGGAACTTTGAAGTTTAAGGGCTTTAGGTTAAGGTCCTCCTCCATCCTTATACCGAGGTATCGCTTGAGTCTGTATAGGGTCTCGTTATACTTTCTTTGAACCTCAAGGAGTTTTGAACGGTAATACCTGTATTTTCTTTCCCATTCAGCTACCTTAACCCTGTCGGACAGTCCCAATCTTATTTTCTCCCTTTCCCTATCAAACCTCACGTAGGAGACCGCCATAAACTCCCTGAGTTCCTGTGCGTATACGTCGTAAATAAGAATTGAGGTGTAAAGCTTAGCCACTTCTATCTTTAATCTGTTTTTAAACTCCTCAAGGGTTATTTTCGCCATCTTTTCCCTTTCTTTTTGTGCCTGAATGTTGTGAAGTCTTTTTGTAAACTCAAGGAGAAGGACCCTCGCAACGAGCTCAAGCTTATCCTTTGAAAGTCTTGTATCAACCTGAGGTGAAAATCTCTCAACAACCGATAATTTTCTCTCGTAAATAGCGGATTTGACTTCCCTTTCAAACTTTTTTAGGGTTCTGTTGTTCTTAAGGGCAAGTTTTATTGCCTCTTCAAGGGATATCTCAAGGGAGAAGGAAAGGGAAACCAGAATTAGAAGAATTATCATTCTTTATGTTTATACGTTCTTTTAAATTTGTAGAAGCTCATTTTCTTGTGGTGTCCCTCAACGATAAACTTTCCTATCAGAAGAAACTCCTCAGGTGGTATGTAGCCGGGAATTGATAAGATAACCTTTCCCTGTTGGTCAAAGAAGACAAAGTGGGGCGTTGCCCTAACTCTAAACTTGTGGGCGAGTTCTTTCTCGGTCATCTCTCTTCCGTCAAAGTATACAACAGGATTAGAACCTTTTATGTCTATCTCAACCATGTAAAAATGCCTTGTAAAGAACTCTCTAACCCTCGGGTTCTGAAAGGTTATCCTCCTCATCTTGTCGCAAAAAGGACACCCTTCTTGTTCAAACATTATAAAGAGATACTTTCCCTCACTCTGCGCTTCCTCAAGATCCTCCTTTAGGTTTAGAAAAGAGAGCTTCTTAAAGGGAACCTCCTGTGAAAGAAGTATTATGGGAAAGAGAAAGATTAGTAGAACCACCATTATTTACCCCCGGCTTTAGCCTTTTCTTGGAGGAGTTCCTTAAGGGAGCTTGATATCTCCCTTAAAACGGGTATGAACTTGTCGTTTAGCTCTTTGAGTGAGTTGTAAAGCTCTTCCGGGCTTACCTCCCACGTGCTTATCAGCTTATTCTTAAGGAGCATCATCTTAAAAACTGTATCGTAATAACTTTCGGGAATAACGCTTTTTTCAACCATCTTTGTGAGGCAGTCGTCCCCGAACTTCTTTATACCGAACTTGGGAGCTAAATGTTTGCATATATCAAATAGGGAGTCGTAAGCAACCTGGTAGAAATACTTAACTCTATCGTAATACATGGGTGTTTTCTTGAACTCATCAATACCTTGGGAAAGAACGAAGTCTATCTTTTTGACCGAGTCTTTTATGAACTTCGCCTTCTCGTTTAAGAGGTCAAAGTCTATGAGGAGGTAGTTCCCCGTTGTTTTCTTTACATACTCTATTACTCCCCTCGCGTACTCCTTAAAGAGTATTAGGTTGTTCTTAAGAAAGTCATAAAGCTCCTCCGGAGAAACGCTTTCTTTTAGGTCTCTGTATCGGAAGTAAAACTCGGAAAACTTTTTAAGGTCTTCTGCGAAGGGAAGTTCCATGAACTTGGCGAGTTTATACAGGCAGTCTTTTGAAGAGGTCTTTACTCCGTAAACCGTTGATAGGTGTCTGCATACCCTCATACTGCTTTCAAAGGCGAGGTTAAAGTCTATCCTTACCCTGTCTTGAACGAGCTTGTTTTTGACAAACTCCTCTTTGGGAATCTCAAGGTTTTTCTTGAGGTCAACGTATGCCTTCTCAAGGTTGTGGAAAGCTTCTATTATAAGACTTATCTTCGGCGATTTCTTCATGATAAGAAAAAATTTAAAACGTAAAGGGAAAGAAAAAACTAAGATTTCTTAACCTTTAACTGGGGAAAGAGTATAACCTCTCTTATGGAGTCCGTGTTTGCAAGTATCATAACAAGTCTGTCTATTCCTATTCCTTCACCCGCCGTGGGGGGCATTCCGTACTCAAGGGCTCTTATAAAGTCTTCGTCCATATCCATAGCTTCCTCATCACCCATCTGTTTTTCCTTTAACTGCTGTAGGAACCTTTCTTTCTGGTCTATGGGGTCGTTTAGCTCCGTATAGGCGTTCGCGACTTCATATCTCGCTACGATTAGTTCAAACCTCTCAACGAGGTCGGAGTCCTCCCTGTGGGTTTTCGCAAGGGGTGAAAGTATCTTGGGAAAGTCTATAACGAACGTGGGCTGTATCAGTTCCTCTTCCCCGACCTTTTCAAATATCTTGTCTAAAAGCTTTGCGTGGGTCATCTTGTCTACGTCGGGGATTTCAAGCTCTTTTGCAAGCTTCTTCACACCTTCGAGGTCTTTCAGGAAAAAGTCTTTATCCTTTCCCGTTTTTTCTTCCAGAAGTTCAAAGTATCTAACCTTCTTAAAGGGTGGTGAGAAATCAAGTTCCCGGTCTCCGTATTTAACCTTTAGCGTTCCGAGGGTTTTCTCAAGGAGGTAAACGAACATATCTTCTGTGAACTTCATAAGGTCGTGGTAGTCCCAGTATGCTGCGTAAAACTCAACCATAGTGAATTCGGGGTTGTGGGTTCTGTCAACGCTTTCGTTTCTGAAGTTCTTCCCTATTTCGTAAACTCTCGGAAATCCTCCGACTATGAGTCTTTTAAGGTAAAGCTCCGGAGCTATCCTTAGGTAGAGCTCCGTCTCAAGGAAGTTATGGTATGTGACAAAGGGTTTTGCGTTTGCTCCGCTCGCTATAGGTTGGAGTATGGGCGTTTCAACCTCTATAAAACCGTGCATCTCAAAGAACTTCCTCATCTCCGAGATTAACTTCGTTCTTAGCATGAATATCCTTCTCGCTTCGGGATTAGCTATCAGGTCTAAATACCTTTGTCTGTATCTCACCTCAACGTCTTTAAGACCGTGCCACTTCTCGGGAAGGGGGTGAAGGGATTTTGAAAGAAGCTCATACTCTTCAACCTCAACGGTTAGTTCTCCCGTATTTGTCCTGAAGAGCTTCCCCCTAACTCCTACGATATCCCCTACATCTATGTAATCGTTGAAAAACTTAAGCTTTTCCTCTCCGAGAACGTCCTTCTTGAGGTATATCTGTATCTTCCCCGTTAAGTCCTGTATGTGTCCGAAAATAGCCCTTCCCATACTTCTCATGGATACGAGTCTTCCCGCAAGGGATACGGGTCTGAAGTTCGGGTCGTAATCAAACTGTTCCTTTACCTTCTTTATCTCTTCCGCTTCTCCTTCGGATAGTTTTGCATCAACTAAGCTTAATTTTCCTTCAACCCTCTTTAAGAAACCCTCAAAGGTGTACTCCTCTTTAGGTTTTAATCCCTCCTCCTTTGTAAAGACAAGTATCTCAATACCTTCTTTGTCTGCGAGTCTTACCATGTATCCCTCTTCCGTTCTTGAGACCCTTTTTGCCAGCCCTCTTACCCTAACCTTAAGGTTTTCGGGAGGTTCTTCCTCATACTGCTTCCTTATGTTTCCTATAAAGTCCGTTACCTCAAATCTGTAAGGATATGGGTTTATGCCTTTCTCCTGAAGTTCCCTGAGTTTTCTTAATCTTACTTCTTCCATAAGGAAGGATTATAATATCTTCCATAGTGCGTATTAAGGAAACGGAACTTCCCGGTGTAGGTAAGAAGTATACGATAGAGCTTGAAGAAGGAGGTGAGCTCACCCTTATAATTCACAACACGGGAAGAAGGGAGCTTTACCTTGTTGAAGAGGAGGAGGAAGAACCAAGTTGTGTATTTTCCTTAACGGAAGAGGAGGCAAGAGAACTCGGATTTCTCCTTGCGGGAACCACGTTTCAGACGGTAAGCACGGAGAAGATGGAACTCCTTATGAAAGAAATCGTTATGGAGTGGGTTAAGGTGGGGGAAAACTCTTCCTTTATCGGAAAGACGATAGCGGAGCTTGAGATAAGAAGAAAGACGGGTGTATCAATTATCGCCATTATCAGAGACGGTGAGATGATACCAAGCCCCGACCCTTATAAAGAAAAAGTAGAGGCGGGGGATACGTTAATCGTAGTAGGAACCAGGGAACAGCTCCTTAAGTTTTTGGACATGTGCGGAGATTGTAGCACCTAACGATGGAAGAAAATATATACCACATACTGGAAGAGGTAAGTCCCTACCTTGTTCTACTCTTTATGTTCATATTCGCTTACGTCTTTAAAAGGATAAGTGTTCCCGCAATCGTTGCCTTCATGACGGTGGGATTCCTCGCTAAGTTTTTCGTTGAGCCCCAAAGTATGGAAAAGTTTGAGATATTCAAGCACGCGGGAATAATACTCCTCTTTTTCTTCATAGGGCTTGAATACTCCTTTGAGAAGCTCAGGAATATGCTGGGTGCCTGGAAGACGGGAACCGTTGATTTCATACTTAACTTCATTCCGCCCTTTATTCTCGCTTACATTTTCGGTTTTAACTTAATATCTGCTTTAATCATTGCAGCTGTTTTTTATCCGTCAAGCACCTCAATAATTGCCAAGCTTCTTATGGACTACAAGCGTATAGCTTCACCCGAGGCGGAGCTTCTGATAGGTATTCTCATATTTGAGGACCTTGTAGCGATTTTACTTCTTTCCCTGATTATTCCCCTGAAGGAAGCGGGAAAAGTTGAACCCGTAATCCTACCCATAAGCTTTCTCAAGGTGGGTGTTGCATTAGCCTTCTTCTGGGTTCTTCACAGATTTGTAATCCCAAGAATTACCCGCTGGCTTGACTCGCTATCGGAAGAGGAAACCTTTATCTTTTTCACCCTCGGTGTTGTTCTTACGGTTGGAACACTCTTTCACTCCCTGGGTGTTTCCGAAGCTCTCGGGGCCTTTCTTCTCGGCGTTATAGTTCCGGAGACGAAGGTTCTTGAGAATATAGAAAAACAGCTCTCGGACCTGAAGGAGCTATCAATGGGGCTCTTTTTCTTCTTCTTCGCTTACGAAACGGAACTAACAGTTCCCAAAGAGATTTTTTTCCTCGTTACACTCTTTTTCCTCGGAATAATTCTTAAGATTGTTTCCACATACATAGCGGCATACCTTATGGGACTTAAGAAAAAGACGAGACTAAGGGCTTCCCTTTCTTTCGTTCCGAGGGGAGAGTTCTCCGTTATAATGACCTCTTTTGAGCCAAGTATAAAGAGTGTGTCTATTCCCTTTATATTCGGAACCGCGGTTATTGGAAGTATTCTCTTCGTTGTAGCTCCTAAGATAGCGGACCTCGTTTACCCGCCGAAGAAAAAGAAGAAGAGAAGGGTCAAGCGTCCGAGGAAAGCCTATTTAAAATCCCCTCAAGCCTTTTCCGAGCACCCTCCAGGTCTTCGTTCGGAGAAACAGAAAACTCTTCCCCAATAACAACCTCTCCCCTCGTGAAAGGCTTGGGAATTATCATACGATCCCACGTGTTTAGCTTCACGTAGTCCTCAAATTTTACACCTACGGGTATTATCACACTTCCCGTTTTCTGGGAAAGGTAAACAACACCTTTTTTTACCTCAAAAGGGGGGCCCTTCGGACCATCAACGGTTACCGCTACGTTCTTTCCTTCCCTTAACAGTTCTATAAGCTTCTTTGTTGCGGTTCTTCCTCCCTTGTGGGACTTTCCCTCCTCTGTTGACCCCCTTACTACCTCAAACCCTAGGTGTTTTAAAAGCCTTGCCGCTATCTCACCGTCCCGAAATCTACTAACTAAAACAACTATACCCCTATCCATACCGAAGAGGGCAAGACCGAGGGCATGCCCGTGCCAAAGTGCGTAAATCTTACCCCTGTCTTTTCTGAACTCATACCTTTTCTTCCACCTTATAGTTCTCCCGAGAATTCTTATAAAGAGGGCTATCAAAGGAATTAGTAGGAGTATAAGTCTATACTTTATTTTTTTCATTCTTAAGAAAGTTTAGTGGTGGGCTGCCCAAAGGCAACCCAAGATTCTATTATATGGATTAAAGGCGA
>NZ_JBSLZM010000113.1:0-31461 GCF_056494385.1 Aquifex sp.
TAACACTATACCCAGTTTGTTAGGTGCCTATAAGGGATTGAAACAGGATAAGGAATATCATTTCTTGGGCGTCTAGACTCGGTTTGTTAGGTGCCTATAAGGGATTGAAACAAATTCCTATCAAGAAACACATAGAAACTTCGGGCGGTTTGTTAGGTGCCTATAAGGGATTGAAACTACAGGTATTGAAGCTCTTGAGCTGCGGGGATTACGAGTTTGTTAGGTACCTATAAGGGATTGAAACGACTACATGGACGAAATGTATGTGTCACACACATTTGGTTTGTTAGGTACCTATAAGGGATTGAAACAGAATCTTTTGAGTTTTTTCAAAAAGTTTTTAAAGTTTTCTTGTAATAATGATATAGACTTTCAATTTCAGTATACATTAAATGTTGGTCTATCCGGAGGTAGGCTGTTAAAATTAAAAAACCCGGGGTTCTTTTTCGGAGGTGGTGAAAAAATGGTAGAGAACGAAAAAAAAGCTTTTGTGAGAAAGCTCATCTTTAATCCTCAGGGAGATAGAGAAGCTCAAAAGAGAAGGATAATAAAGGGTAACCCAACAAACATACTTGAGCTCAATGAAATTAAGTATAAATGGGCTTATGACCTCTACAAAACTATGGGCTTTACCAATTTCTGGATACCCGAAGAGATACAAATGCTCGAAGATAGAAAACAGTATGAAACTATCCTGAGCGACTATGAGAAAAGGGCTTACGAGCTTGTCCTGTCGTTTTTGATAGCCCTTGACTCCTTCCAGGTTGACATGCTAAAGGACTTCGGGAGGATGATAACCGCTCCCGAGGTAGAGATGGCTATTACTGCCCAAGAGTTTCAGGAGTCCATTCACGCATACTCTTACCAGTTTATCCTTGAAAGTGTCGTAGACCCGATAAAGGCGGACGAGATATACAACTACTGGAGAGAGGACGAAAAGCTTCTTGATAGGAACAAGGTCGTTGCAGAAATTTACAACGAGTTCATAAGAAAACCCACGGAAGAAAACTTCCTAAAAGCGGTAATAGGAAACTATGTTCTTGAAAGCCTTTACTTTTATTCGGGATTTGCCTTTTTCTATACCCTCGGAAGACAAGGAAAGATGAGAAACACAGTTCAGCAAATTAAGTATATAAACAGGGATGAACTTACCCATGTAACCTTGTTTAAAAACATCATTCGGACGTTACAGCGAGAAAATCCCGACCTCTTCAGCCCTGAAATGGAAAAATGGATAAAAGAATACTTCAAGTATGCGGTAAACGAAGAGATAGAGTGGGGTAAATACGTAACTCAGAACCAGATACTCGGAATTAACGACACGCTTATAGAAAGGTATATAAAGTATCTCGGAAACCTAAGGCTAACACAGATAGGTTTAGAACCCCTTTATCCGGAGATTACGGAAAATCCTATGAAGTGGATTGACGAGTTTCGTAAGATAAATAACACGAAAACCGACTTCTTCCAGGCAAAGCCTCAGACCTATACCAAGTCTAACGAACTGAAGTGGTAAGGAAACTAAACCCTTCAAGAACATTACTTCTTTCCTTTACCCTTCTCATACTTCTCGGAGCCTTCCTACTTTACCTTCCTATTTCTACAACTAAACCTATATCCTTTCTGGATGCACTCTTTACCTCAACTTCCGCGGTTACCGTTACGGGTCTCGTTGTCCTCGACACTTACTCGGATTTCACAACTTTCGGAAAGCTTGTTATTCTCCTGCTCATACAGATAGGTGGTCTGGGATACATGACCTTAACAACCTTCTTCCTTATTCTTCTCGGAAAAAAACCGGGTCTAAAGGAGCAGTTGATACTCGCAGAGTCCCTTGAGTATCCGGGAGTCCACGGGCTTGTTTTGTTCCTGAAAAGGGTTTTTATATTCAGCTTTACCGTTGAGTTAATAGGTACTGTCCTTCTCAGCCTATACTTTGCGGAAAAAGGGATACATGACCCCTTTTTCAACGGGTTATTTCACGCAGTTTCCGCTTTCAACAACGCGGGATTTTCAACTTTTAAGAACGGACTCTACGATTTTAGGGAAGACATTTTCGTTAATATAGTCATATCTCTCCTTATAATCCTCGGAGGTATAGGCTTTTTTGTAGTGAACGACGTTTACTTATACCTGAAAGGTGCTATAAGAAGGCTTTCGGTTCATACTGTTTTAGTTCTCGCCTTTTCCCTCTTTTTAATAATCTTCGGAACGTTAGGACTCCTTATAGCCGAGTGGGGAAACGAAAAAGGATTATGGGGCTACACGTGGTATGAAAGAGTTCTTTCGGCCTTTTTCCTTAGTGTTTCCTCACGCACCGCTGGGTTCAGCACGGTTGACTTATCACAGCTGACAGAGTCCTCTCAATTCCTTATAAGCATACTTATGTTCATAGGCGCATCTCCCGGAGGAACGGGAGGGGGAATAAAGACAACCACCTTTCTCGTTATACTTCTTGCGATGATTTCTTACGTTAGAGGGAGGGAACAGACCGTAATACTTGACAGAAGCATCTCCGAAAATACCATAAAAAGAGCTCTGGTTATTCTTTCTTTATCGGTTTTTTTCATAACGTTTGTTAACTTAATTTTGGATAAAACGGAAGGGCTTCATTTTCTTTATACATTCTTTGAGGTTATCTCCGCATTCTCCACCGTGGGGCTTTCCATAGGTAACCCCGAAGGTTTAAGTTACTGTGCAGACTTTTCCGAAACGGGAAAGGTTTTAATAATCATTACTATGCTCGTGGGGAGGATAGGGATTCTCGGATTTGCTCTTGCTCTTGCGGGTAGGCCTCCCGTTCAGAGGATAAAATATCCCGAGGCGAGGATACTCGTATGAACAAAATATTCGGCGTTATAGGTCTCGGTAGATTCGGTTTTTACGTTGCAAAAACCCTCTCAGAGCTGGGTGCAGAAGTTATAGCTATTGACCTTGACGAACAAAGGGTGAAACAGGTAGCAGACCTTGTTACCCACGCATACGTTGCGGATGCATTAGATGAAAAAGCCCTTGAAGAGGCAGGAATATTTAACGCCGATACGGTTATCGTTAGCGTAGGACAGAACGTAGAAGCCAGCATATTCGTCGTGGTAATACTCAAAGAAAAAGGCGTAAAGGAAATAATAGCTAAGGCTATAAACCCAATACACGGAAAAGTTCTTGAAAGACTCGGTGTAAAGAGGGTCGTTTACCCGGAAATGGAAACAGCGGTAAAGCTTGCACACACACTTTTATTTAGAGGAGTTATTGAGGAGTTTCCTTTCGCACCGGGATACAGCATATTTGAAATAAAAGCTCCCGAGGACTTTGTAGGGAAAACCTTAAAGGAACTTGACTTAAGAAGACGCTTCGGTATAACCGTAATAGCGATAAAGAAACCCGACGGAAAAGTTATAGTAAACCCTTCGGGTGAAAACACAGTTGAGAAAGAAGATGTTCTTTTAATCCTCGGTTCAGAGGAAAACGTTCTAAAATTCTCAAGATGAAGGAATACAGGTTCTGGTTATTGGTAGTTATCACGCTTTCCGCTTTTATTTCAATATCCATTTTTGAAGGTATAGTAATCCTCACGCTCCTTTTCGTCCTTTACGACCTGATTTTTAAAAGGAACTTCAGCGGTTCACTACGCACGGGTGTATCCTTATACACTTTCTCAACCCTTCTTTCAACAGCTATATACTACCCCTCAAGGTTTTTAAAATCCGTTGAAGAAGGATTATTTCAATTCATTTACTTTTTAAAAATTGATAAGGAAAATACCGAAAAATTCTCACGTATATTTCCTTACCTTATGATTATCACAGGATTATTTCTTCTTCCGGTAATCCTCTACAACTTCTACGATAGAAATGACCCAAAACCCCTGTGGGGAGGAAATTTTGAGACGGGCTTTTTCTATACACTTTTTTCCCTAACTTCCTTAACACTCTTTATAAAAAACCCGAGGAAGTTTTACTTCTTTATCTTTTTTCTTCTGTTTGTGAGTATAGTTTTCTTAAGTCACAGGCGTTCTATGATTCTCGCACTGCTGGTTATGTTTTACATAACTCTTATTATCCTCCTCAGGAGTAAAATCCTTTCGAAAAAACTTTTTATAGTATTTAACGCAGTATTCTTACTTAGCTTCATAGGGGGTTATGCATACCTCTCTAAAACTGACCACAGGTTTAAACTCCTAAACGAGATTATTCTCGGAAAGAGAAAGCCCGACTACAACACCCTTAATGCTATATCTTCCGCAAGGCTAAGTATACTCAGGGATGGTATAGAGATAATAAAGGAGGATATAAAAGAAAAAAGAGTTCTGAATTTAGTAATAGGGCACGGAGTTCGTGCAGGGGAGTATATGAAACACAAATACGGCGTAAAAGTTCACAGGTATGAGTCTATATTCGTTGTATCCGAGTTTATAGAAAGAGGGTTAATAGGTCTTTTAGGTATCATCCTTATATACTTTAAATACTTCAGTTATATGCTCTCTTTCAGGATTAAAAAGTCGGAGGATTACAACACTTTAATACTCGCTATACCCCTCGGAATTCACCTTATCCAGACAATTTTTACATTCTTCTGGGATGCATTGCTTCCCTTATACCTTCTTCTTTTCAAAATTTCCGAGATTTCTCGGGAAGAACTTTAACAATGATAGGTTTACTCTCAACACCGAAAATATTAACTGCAGTTATGCTGTAAATCGTTTTAGTCTTTGGAGCCTTATCTGCGTAAACGTTTCTCTTTATCGGTTCTTTATTCACCTTTTTTCCGTTCTTGTATATGAAAAATCCCTTTAAATTCTCAAAGTTTTTATGAAACCAGTAAAGGATAAGCTCCCCATCGGATATTAAGTATCCCGCGGAGTAAGGGGGCTCGGGAACGGGATAAGGTTTCCTCTTTACCTTTATTCTTATCGGCCGGGACTCAACGTTATTTATAACTTTCGTTATTCCTACTTCGTAATCCCTATATCTCTTTTCAAGCTCTGTAAACTCTTTAAAGGTCTTTAACGGAAAGGGTATCAATACGTTTCCTTCGTAGGGATAAACGTTGTAAATCCCCTTTTCTTCAGCCCTTATAAAGACCTTTTCTTGTTTATTCTCGTATGAAATTCTCGGTTTTATCCGGACAGCTTCGGGAACGCAGGCTCTTTTTTCCTTGCCTCTAACGTGTTTAACGTAAAAACAGAAGGAGTTTTCTTCCTTTTTATACCAGAAATTTTTATATTTTTTGAAGCCTTTTACATTAATATCATCACCTGTTACGTAAACGTAACTTCCTATTCTCTTTATGGCAAACTCGGGTTCCGGAAGAGGTTTAGGGGAACCTTTTAAACCACAGGATAAGATAAGGAGAAGGGGAAGGAAAAAAAGGATCAAACTTATTTGATAAAGTCCTTGAGGGCTTCGTAAGCCTTCATAGCCTTTTCAAACCTTTCGTTAACAACGTCCCAGTTTATGTTTTTGAAGAATGCGTCAATGTAAGGAGGTCTCTTGTTCTTGTAGTCAACGTAGTAAGCGTGTTCGTAGGTGTCTATAACTATGAGGGGTATAAGTCCCGTGAGGTTGTAAACGTTGTGAGCGTCAAGTCCGTTAACTACAAGCCTTCCGCTGAATATGTCAAGTCCGAGTATAGCCCAACCTCTAAAAGCCATAGCTGCCGCCTTAAGTTCATTCGTGCAAGCATCAAGGCCTCCGATGTCTTCTTCAATCTTCTTCTTAAGAGCTTCGGAAGGTTCTCCCTTTCCGCCGGGTGTCAGCATACCAAAGTAAAGCTCGTGGAGAACAACACCCATGTAGTTAAAAGTTTCCTCAACCTTTAGTTCCCTGTATTCGGAGTAGTTCTGGTTTGCCTTACTTCTGTCCGCAAAGTTCTGGTCTGCGAGCTTCTCCTGAACCTCGTTATACTTAGCAACGTAACCCTTGTAGTGAGCCTCAAAGTGGGGTTCTATCTGTTCGTTAGATATGCCTTCGAGGTTTTGAGGTTTTAAATGGTCTTTGGGTTCCAGTTTGTGAACACCCATTTTCGCCACCTCCTTTTCGTTAGCTTTTTTCTATTAAAAATTTTAACTTGAAACTTTTTAAGTTTTATATGCCTAAGGTCATAAAACAAGGAGTTCTTTTCTTCGTTCGGCAGACTATATAATAAATTATTTAGCGGGTGTGGCGGAACTGGCAGACGCGCCGGACTTAGGATCCGGTGCCCGTAAGGGCGTGCGGGTTCGACTCCCGCCACCCGCACCATAAAAGTAGACGGAGGTCGTAATGAAAGTAGAGGTTCAGGACAGGGAAGGACTCTTTAAATCCCTAACGGTTGAGGTTAAGGATAAAAAGGTCAAAGAAAAACTCCAAGAAACTTACGAAAATCTGAAACAGAACGTCCAGATACAGGGATTTAGAAGGGGAAAAGCACCTTTATGGATAATCAGAGCAAAGTATAAGGACTACGTAGAGGAAGAGGTCGGAAAGAAGATAGCTGACGAAACCCTTCAGGAAGCTCTTGAAAAGGCAAATGTAAAACCCGTCGCGGACGTATTCCTTGAAAAACTTGAGGTGAATGAGGAAGAGGGAAGCGTAAAATACACAGTTAGCTTTGAGGTTGCTCCCGAGTTTGAGCTGAAAAACGTTGAAGGCCTTGAGGTAGAAGTTCCCAAGATAGAGTTTAAAGAAGAGTATGTAAAGGAAGAACTTGAAAAACTGAGAGAAGCAAACGCGGTTTGGGAACCGAAGGAGGAGGACGAGTCGGCTCAAGACGGGGATATGCTTGTCCTTGAGTATGAAGTTGAAGAGGTGGGCGGTGAAGGGGAAAAGGTAAAACAGGAGACATCAGTAATTCTCGGTCAGGGAGTGCTAAGGAAGGAAGTAGAAGAAGCCCTTAAAGGAAAGAAAGCAGGTGAGGAAGTAAAACTGAATGAGCTTCCCCTTTACGACCAAGAGGGTAAGGAAATAGGAAAGGTAAACATAAAGGTTAAGATAAAGGAGATAAAGAAAAAGGTTCTTCCCGAACTTAGCGACGAGTTTGCACAAGAGTTGGGTTATAACTCTCTAAAGGAGCTTGAAGAAAAGATAAGGGAGGACCTGAAGGAAAAAATAGAGAAACTGAAACAGCAGGTTATAGAGGAGAAGGTCGCGGATAAACTGGTTGAGCTTCACGATATAGAGATACCCCAGACACTCCTCAGAAGGGAGATATCATTCTTGGTTGAGAGAAGGTTAAACGAACTCAGGGCTTACGGCATAGACACGAGATACGTAGACATTAAGAAGCTTGTTGAAGAGGTAAAGCCGATAGCGGAAGCCAATATAAAGCTCCGCTTCATCCTCGATAAGTATGCACAGAATAAGGGAATAGAGCCCACCGAGGAGGATGTAGAAGAACAATACAAGGAGCTCGCTGAACAGTATCAGACTTCCGTTGAGGAGATAAAGAAATACTTTAAGGAGAACAAGCTTGAACCGGTCGTCAGGGAAGATGCAAGAAGGAAGAAAGCCCTTAAGGATATAATCTCAAAGGTGAAGATAAAAGAAGTTGAAGAAAAGAAAGAGGAGGAAAAGGAAGAGGAGGTAAAAGATGAATCATAAGGATATTATTGACCAGCTCGTTCCTATAGTTATAGAACAGACACCGAGGGGAGAAAGAGCCTACGATATATACTCCCGTCTACTTCAGGACAGGATAGTTCTTCTCGGCTTCCCCATAGACGACCACGTGGCGAACTTGATAGTTGCCCAGCTACTCTTTCTTGAGAGTCAGGACCCGGATAAGGATATATACCTCTACATAAACTCGCCGGGAGGTTCTGTCACCGCCGGACTTGCCATATATGACACAATGCAGTATATAAAACCCGACGTAGTTACTATATGCATGGGACAGGCTGCGTCCATGGGTGCTATACTCCTGGCGGCAGGAGCACCCGGTAAAAGGTATGCACTTCCCCACTCAAGGATAATGATTCACCAACCCCTGGGCGGTGTTCAGGGACAAGCTACGGACATTATAATCCACGCCGAAGAAATTAAGCGTATAAAGGAGATGCTTATAGACATACTTGTAAAGCATACCGGACAGCCCAGGGAAAAGATAGAGGCGGACATAGAAAGAGACTACTTCATGTCTCCCGAAGAAGCGAAAGAATACGGCCTTATAGACAAGGTTATTGAAAAGAGGTCGTAAGGGATTAGGTTAAAAAAGATGAAGGAACACAAGCATTTCTGCTCTTTCTGCGGAAAAAGGCAGGACGAGGTTCTTCTCCTCATAGCTGGCCCCAACAACACCTTTATATGTGACGAGTGTGTAGAGAAGTGTTATCACGTGGTAAAAGAGAACAAGCGAACGGAGACGAAGTTTGAACTAAAAGAAATACCGAAGCCGGAACAGATAAAGAGGATACTGGACGATTACGTAATAGGACAGGAAAGGGCTAAAAAGATTCTCTCTGTTGCGGTTTACAACCACTACAAGAGGATTAAGGCAAAGGAACTCGGACTTACCCTTGATGACGTGGAACTTGAAAAGAGTAATATTCTCCTTATCGGACCTACGGGTTCGGGAAAAACGCTTCTTGCCAGAACCCTTGCGAAAATTCTTAACGTCCCCTTTGCTATAGCGGATGCGACCTCACTTACAGAGGCGGGTTACGTTGGGGAAGACGTGGAAAACGTTCTCGTTAGACTTCTTCAAGCCTGCGACTACGACGTTAAGTCTGCACAGAAGGGAATAGTTTACATAGACGAAATAGATAAGATAGCCAAAAAGAGCGGGATAAACCCATCTATAACGAGGGACGTATCGGGTGAGGGTGTTCAGCAAGCACTCCTTAAGATAGTTGAAGGCAGTCTTGTAAACGTTCCTCCTCAAGGTGGTAGAAAGCATCCCCACCAGGAGTTTATCCAAGTTGATACAACGGACATTCTCTTTATATGCGGGGGTGCCTTTGTAGGCCTTGAAGACATAATAAAACAAAGGCTCGGGAAATCCCGCGTGGGATTTGAAGCGGAGATAAAGAAGATAGAAGACGATAGAAACCTTCTTGAACTGGTAGAACCCGACGACCTTATAAAGTTCGGAATGATTCCCGAGTTCATAGGAAGGTTCCCTGTTATAGCGACGCTACGGGAACTCACAGAGGAGGAACTTATGCGTGTTCTCGTTGAGCCAAAGAACGCCCTCGTTAAGCAGTATCAAAAACTCTTTGAGCTTGAAGGTGTAAAACTAACCTTTACCGAAGAGGCCCTCAGGGAGATAGCAAGAGAAGCAATAAGGAGGAAGACGGGAGCAAGGGGACTTAGGGCAATAATGGAAGAAATTATGACGGATATAATGTTTGAGATTCCCTCTATGCCGAACGTGAAAGAGGTGATAATAGACGAAAATGTCGTTAAAAACAAGGAAAAACCGAAAATCCTTTACAAAGAAGCGGTATGAAACCTAGGGTAAGATTTTTAGATATACAGCCCTACGGGGATAAGTTTCTCGTCAGAGACCCCGTAGGCATATCTCCATCTTTTCTCGTTTCTCCCGAAGTTGTTCTTATAATGTCTTTCTTTGACGGTAGTAAAGACTTGAGAGAAGTTCAGGCGGAAATTTTCAGGAGAACTGGACAGCTTATAAGCACCGAAGAGCTTGATGAGGTGGTCAAGTTCCTCGATGAAAACTTTTTGCTTTACAACGAAAAGTTCTTGAGAAAACTTAATGAGGAAAAGGAAAACATTCTGAAAAAGGGTTTTCGCGAACCCTCCCACGCAGGAGAGGCCTACCCGGATAATCCGGAGGAGCTGAAATCATTTATTGAGGAACAGTTATCATACGGAGAAAACCGTAAGGTTGAAGCAAGAGGAATAATCGTTCCACATATGGATCTGAGGGTAGCCGGAAGGGTTTACGGAAAGGTTTACTCCCTTATAAAGGAGAATAAATACGATGTGGTTTTACTGCTGGGAGTGTCCCATTACTTTCACGAGAAACCCTTTTCCGTTCTTCCGTTAGAACTTAAAACCCCAATAGGAACCCTTAGCGTTGACAGGAAAAGAATAGAGAACTTAAGAAGTATGTTCGTATACGATATATTTCACGACGTTCTGGCTTACAAACAGGAACACTCTATAGAGTTTCAAACTATATTTTTAAGGTATCTCTTCCCCGATGTAAAGATAATTCCCGCGATAGTGTCTTACGGAGACAAAGAAACCCTTAAAGATATAGCGAATAAACTTACGAATGTTCTTGAGGATGCGGAGAATCCCCTCGTAATTTCAAGTGTTGACTTTTCCCACGTAGGCAGAAAGTTCGGAGACCCGACTTCTTACGATCCTTCCTTTAGAGATAAAGAGTATATAAATCTCCTTACGGAGCTGAAGAACGAGGAAGCTTTTGACCTCCTTGAGAGTGACAAAAATAAGACGAGGATAGACGGACAGTTTACAAACTTCGTATTCTTAGAAGTCCTTAAAAACTTGGGAGTTAAAGAGGGAAATTTAGTTGAGTATGATGTTTACGACGAGAGACCTACCGACTCAAAGGTGTCTTACGCGGGTATTGTTTTCACTTAGACTTTTAGTTCCCTTATAAACTCCCAGTTCTCCTTAAACCACTCAACGGTTTTCCTTACGCCTTCCTCAAGAGAGGTTCTCGGTTCCCACCCTAAGAGTTTTTTCGCCTTTTCTATATCCGCCCATGTGTCCCTCATATCCGCTTTATGGAAATCCTTGTAAACAGCCTTTACCTTCTTCCCGGTGTATCTTTCTATTAATCCTATAAGTTCCTTTAAAGCCCTGGGCTTATTGTTTCCAACGTTTATTATCTCGTATCCGTTAAGATTTAAAGCTTTTACCGTTGCATCTGCACCGTCTTCAACAAAGGTGAAATCCCTCCTCTGGCTTCCGTCCCCGTAAACTTCAACAGGTTCTTCCTTCAAGGTTTTGTATATGAACTTAAATACCGCCATATCAGGTCTTCCCGCCGGCCCGTAAACGGTAAAGTATCTCAGGATAATAACGTCAAGACCGTAGAGGTAGTGATATGTGTAAGCGGTTATCTCCGCGCTCCTCTTGCTTGCGGCATAAGGAGATATCGGTGTGTTTACAGGTAGGTCTTCCTTAAAAGGCATAGGTTGACCTGCGTAAAGGGAAGAGGTTGAGGCGAGTATCATTTTCTTAACGTTGTATGTCTTCATAAGTTCAAGGAGGTTTAGGGTTCCAACGGTGTTGGTAGTGAAGTAAACGTGAGGATTCTCTATGGAATATCTCACTCCTGCCCTTGCTGCTTCGTTTACAACTAAGTCAAATCCGTAATCCTTGAACAGTATCTCAAGAGCCTCTTTGTTTTCTATATCAACCTTGTAAAACTTAAAGTTTTTATGCTTTCTCAGTTCGTCAAGCCTGTAAAGTTTTAGCCTCGGGTCGTAGTAATCGTTCAGGTTATCAACACCTATAACCTCGTATCCTTCTTTTAAGAGCTTTTCCCCTACCTTCCAACCTATTAACCCTGCACATCCTGTAAGGAGAACTCTCATAAACTCCTTATTCTACCTGTATGACAAACTCGGTGAAGTAGACGTTCCTTACACCGCCCTTTGCGAGGATAGTGTTTATCCTTTTTAGTATCTCGAGTTTCAGCTCTTCTCTCCCTTCCGGCGTTCTTAGCTCGTTTGAGGTTTTGCTTGATACGATCTCTATTATCGCATCCCTTATTACAGGCTCCTTTTTCTGAACTTCCTGAAGAACTTGTTGGTTTGCAAGTTCCAAAGTTATGGAAACCCTTGCGTAAACGGTAGCCTCGGGGTCAGCAAGATTGACGATAAAAGCAGGTTCAAGTTTATACATTACCCCCACTTCCGGGGGAGCAACCTTAGGAGCTTTTTCCTCTTTTTTCTCTTTCTTTGCGAACAGGAAAAAATAAGCCCCTCCTCCTGCACCTGCAAGGAGGATTATAAGAAGGAGGAGAAGGATTAACTTCTTTTTACCTCCTCCCGCTTCTGGTTCTTTAACCTCTTCCGCCATACTCTTATCTTACAAGATTTATCGTATCCTCAAGTATCGTGCTTGCAACGGTTACCGTTCTTGCGTTTGCTTGATAAGTTCTCTGGGCGATTATAAGGTTTATGAACTCCTTCGCTATGTCCACGTTTGAAAGTTCAACCATTCCCGACCTTATCTTGTTAGCTCCTCCGGGCAAGAGAACGGTAGGGGGTTTCACTGAGGAGTAAAGGTTTGCACCCTTTTTAACAAGCTCCTCCGGGTCCGTAAACTGAGCAAGAGCAACCCTATACATCGGCAGGGTTTCCCCGTTTGAATAAACACCTACAACTACACCGTCTTCAGAGAGTATGTAAACGTCTATAAGCTCACCCCTCGCATACCCGTTCTGATCCATCGTAACTACGAAGTCCGCGGAATGCTGGGTTATGTAGGAGGTTTCTATCTCGTTATCACCGTCACCGTCAAGGTTAGTTCTTCCATCACCTACGAAAATCTTAAACTTCTTGTCCGGAACACCGTTGTTGTCATCGTCCACACTTCCGAATATAGCTCCGCCCAGGTCTACATTGCTCACATCAACTTCTATGTAAAATCTCCCTTGTGGGTCGGGACCCTGTATCGTTGTTCCATCCGCTATTATCTTACCGGTATCGGGGTCAAAATTTACAGTCTTTGCGGTGTAAGAACCGGGAGCTGTGTTCGTTAAGCTGTTCCCGAACCAGTCAATATAAACGTCATCAAGAATATCTCCGTCTCCGTTCGTATCAACACCTACATCCGATTCCTTAAATATTGAAACGAAGTAAATATCCCACTTGTTATCACCCGTCTTCCTGAAAAAGATGTCCGCAGGAATTGCCCTTCCTAAACTGTCGTAAAGTGTTATCGTATACCTGTAGTTATAACTGTTGGGATTTGCAGGGTCAAAGGCTACGGCGGGGTCTATAATGGGCGCATCGGCGTTCAGGTTTGTGGGTTGATTAAAGTATATCTCTCCCGTAGCCTTCGGAGGTATTTGGGTCTCTATCCTTATATTCTCAAGTTGTGTTCCCGTTACTTCACCCGTTGTGGGGTCAACCCTAAAACCTTGGAGGTATAGACCGTTCGGGTTTACCATATACCCTTCTCTGTTTATCCTAAACCTTCCGTCCCTCGTGTAAAACTGCTGATTGGTTACCGCATCTTTCAATATAAAGAGAGCTTTTCCTTCTATAGCCAGGTCCGTTGTAAGGTCTGTCTGTTTAAAGTTTCCTATAGTCCAAACCTTTTGGGTTGAGTCTACAATAGCTCCCGCCCCGAAAGTTGTAGTCTTAACCGTTCCCGTTGTTGTATTAAGCCCAACTATAACTTGGGAAATTATGTCTTGGAATATGGGACGGGACTTTTTAAAACCTACTGTGTTTGCGTTTGCAAGGTTGTCGGAGGTAACATCAAGGGCAAAACGGGAGACGTCCATACCCGTTATAGCGTTAAAAAAGCTCCTCAACATAACTTATCCCCCCACGTAAATAATTCTATCGGAAGATACGCTCACACCCGAGGAAAGGTCAAGGATAAGCTCGTTATTAACTATTCCCACCGATTTTATACTATCCTTGAAACCCAGGCTCCAACCGTTTACCTCGTTACCCTCTTTGAAGACCTTCAGAGTGAATTGACCTTCAGGGAGCGAGCTAACATCAAGCTCGTTTATACCTCTCTTCAGTTCCAGCTTAAACTCTTTGATAACCTTATCTCCGTCGTAAACCCTTACGTTAACCTCCCCCTTATCATCGTCTGAGATTATGTAATACATATCCCTCTTTATGGTATCAAGGGTGTCCGTTTTAAAGATGAACTCCTTACCTATGAGGTTTACCGTGTTGAGAAAAGTCATCTGATTCATCCAAAGCTTTAAACTCTCCAAGAACTGTTTCATCTCGGTGAAGTAGTGTACCTGGTTTATCTTCACCATATCGTCAAGACTCTTTGATATATCGGTCTGGTTAAAGGGGTCTTGATACCTTAGGGTCTCAAGGTATATCTTCAGGAAGTCTTGAGCAGACATATTGCTAATGTCCTGAACGTAGTCGGGAGGAAGTATCTTAATACTGTTTACTTTTTGAGGCTCGAAAAAATCCATCTTCTTTCCCCCAGTTTTGATTTTAATTCCTCAACCAGAAACCTCCCGAAATCAAGTTTTTTCTTTATTTTCCTTTTCCTCTTTTTCATTTAGTATTTTAATTTAAACCTTAATGGAGAGAAAGGGAATAATTGTTCTCCTTTCTGGCGGGATGGACAGTGCAACCCTTTTATGGTTAGCGAAAAAGGAGTTTAAGGAGGTTTATGCTATTTCCTTTGATTACGGACAGAAACATAAAGTTGAGCTCAAGTATGCTAAGGAGCTCGCTAATATAGCAGGTGTTAAGGAACACTTTGTAGTTAAAGTTCCCGTTTATGAAAGTGTTAAGGGCTCGGCTCTCACAGACGAAAACGTAGAGATACCCTCGGGAGAGTATCCCGAAAATGAACCCCCGATAACAACCGTTCCTATGAGAAACCTTATATTCCTTTCAATAGCATCCGCCTTTGCCGATAGCCTTGAGATAGACCATATAGGTATAGGTGTTCATGCCCTTGACACACCCTATCCCGACTGCAGACCCGAGTTCATAACAGCAGCTGAAGCCGCTATAAATGCAGGTTCCGTTTATACCACAAAGCACAAAAGGAGAATTCACGTATTCGCACCCTTTTTGGGTATGACGAAAAGGGAGATAGCATTACTCGGAAAGGAGCTCGGAGTTCCTTTTGAAAAAACTTACTCCTGCTACAGGGGAACGGAACCCCCGTGCGGTGAATGTCCCACGTGTCTCCAAAGAGAAGAAGCTCTAAAGGGGATTGTTTAAATGCTCAAGTTGGTGGTAATACTTTTTCTCTTGCTGAACTTCGCTTTTTCCGAAACACTGAGAATAGCATCCGCCTCAAGCTTCAGGTTCGCTCTTGAAGAAATAGTGAAGAGGTTTGAAAGGAAGTATAAGCATAAAGTTCTGGTATCCTATGGAGCCTCCGGTCACTTTTACGTGCAGATAAGACACGGAGCACCTTACGATGTATTTATCTCCGCAAACGAGGTTTATCCCGAGAAACTTGTTGAATACGGAAAGGCATTAAAGGAGTCTTACACGGTCTTCTCAAGGGGAAAACTCGTTATATTTACTGTGAAGGATATGGAGTTAAGGAGTTATGAAGACTTAGTAAAGGCGGAAAAGATAGCAATCGCAAATCCAAAATACGCTCCCTACGGGAAGGCTGCAATTGAGTTTCTAAAAAGGACAGACCTTTACGAAAAGGTTAAGCACAAACTCATTTACGCTTCTAACGTTTCTCAGGCGTTCCAATACGTTGTGAGTGGTGGTGCGGATGTGGGTCTCGTTGCCCTCTCTCTCGTAATTCCTTACGGAAAAGGAAAACACCTTTTGGTTGATGAAAAACTTTACTCCCCTATAAACAACGTCGCAGTAATAACCCTTCACGGAAAGAATAAGAGATCTCCATGGGAGTTTATAGAGTTCTTAAAGAGTAAAGAGGTAAAAGGTATTCTCAAGAGGTTCGGGTTCGGGGTTCCGTGAGCCCCTTTTCCGGATACTCCTTTATAAACTCGTAGTCGGTTACCCTATCATACCTCTGGGCACTTGCAAAAAATTCCCTTGCTTGTTCACCTTGTCCCAATGCCTCGTTTATCATACCGAGGAGTGTGTACTTCTCCATTGAATCCTTCGCTATTAAAAGCCATTTCGTAGCCTCAAGATATTTAAACTCCGTTATATACCTCATACCGATAAATAGTGGATCCCTCAAACCCTGGAAGTCCTTCTTTTTTAGCTTCTTTCCGTTCCTGTATATCCCTATTCTGAACTTTACCCGCATAATAATGTTAATAATGATTTCTCTCCGTAAAATAAAAGGAACTGACTTAGAATAACGTCGGACAGGTTGAAATAAATACTCTAGATTCTTTGTATATAAATATGAATTAGGATGATTCTGTCCGACAGAACCATTAAAGAGCTTATAGAAAGAGGTGAGCTGAAGGTTGATCCCTTTGAACAATCCCAGGTTCAGTGTTCATCTCTGGATCTCAGGCTCGGTAACCAGATAGCTGTTTACGAAAAAGTAGAGTTTATAGATCCCAAAAAACCCGTAGAAAACATTAGGATAATTGAGTTTGAGGAGTTTTTTGAGATAAAACCTAAGGAGTTTCTACTTGCGACAACTCTTGAGTATATCAAGCTTCCGCCTTATATAACCGCATTTGTTGAAGGACGTTCTTCCCTCGGGAGGCTCGGCCTCTTTATAGAAAATGCGGGATGGGTTGATGCGGGATTTGAGGGTCAGATTACCTTAGAACTTTTTAACGCAAATAGCAGTCCCATAAGGCTCTACAGGGGTATGAGGATATGCCAGCTCGTGTTTGCAAGACTTGATAAAAAACCTGAAAAGGTCTATTCGGGAAAGTATAGAGGTCAAAGGGGTGTGGTCCCCTCAAGGATACATATGGACGAAGAACTCAAATGAACAGAACACTTCTTTACGGAGAGGGACTTTTTGAGACTATAAACTGGAAAGGTGAAAACAAAAAGCTGAAAAAACATTACGAAAGACTGAAAAACTCTGCAAACTTTTTTTCTTACCCCTGCCCCTCTTACGAGGACTTCTTAAGAAAAATAGAAGAAAACACGAAAGGCAAGAAAAATTTATACGTTAAGTTCTTGCTCTTCTTTGAGGGAAACGATTACTACGGAGATTATCCCGAGAGGTATAAAACAAAAGTTGTAGTCAAACCCATTCCGAAAGTTCCGGATAGTGTAAAATTAAGCATTTCCTCATTAAGAAGGCACTCAAAAAATCCGGTTTTTTACCACAAAACTACTAACTTTCTCTTTAACGTTCTGGTAAAGAGAGAGGCAAGAAAGGAAGGCTTCTACGATTCTATAGTTTTAAACGAGGAAGAGTGTTTAACCGAGACCTCTTCCGCAAATATCTTAGTTTATAAAAACGGAAAGTTTTACACACCCGCAAGAGAAAGCGGACTCCTTTGGGGAACAACGATAGACACAATCTCCGAAAATATCGGAGCAAGAGAGGAAAAAATGGGCCTAAACTTTCTCAGGGACGCAAAATACGTTTTTATATTAAATTCACTCATAGAGGTTGTACCCGTTTACGAGATAAAAGGTGAATGTTATAAGATTGATAAAAACCTCGTTAAATATTTAAGGGAAATTATAAATAAGGAAGATTAAATTATCTCTCAAGGAGGTAGAGATGGCGGATACAATAGGAAAGTCAGACCTTGAAGTAATTAAGACACCAAAGACCAGGAGTATCAGGAAGGGAAACATAAGAAAACACATAATAACCGTTAAGGTGAGAAACGAGATGGGAGTTCTTGCAAGGATTGCAACTCTCATAGCGGGAAAGGGATACAACATAGAAAGCCTGTCGGTGGGAGAGACACATGAAAAGGGTATATCAAGGATGACGATAGAGGTTATCGGAGACGACATAGTTATTGAACAGGTAGTAAAACAGCTAAGGAGATTAATAGACACGTTAAAGGTTTCGGACCTCACGGACGTTCCCCACGTTGAGAGGGAACTCGCACTTATAAAGGTTTACACCCCTTCCGCAAGAGCAAGAGATGAGGTATTAAGGATAACGGAGATATTTAGGGGAAAGATTGTTGATGTATCCCCCGATACCTACACCATAGAGGTAACGGGTGATGAGGACAAGATAAATGCTATGATTGAGCTTCTGAAACCTTTCGGTATAAAGGAGATGGCGAGGACAGGTAAAATAGCTATGAAAAGAGAACTGAACTTGAAGGAGGTGGAGAACAATGAATAGAAGAGAGCTTATAAAGGCTTCACTGGTTCTTCCTTTTGCTAAGGGAATAGCCTTCGGAAAGGAAGAGGATAATAAGTTTATAGATCCCGGAACCGTAAACCCGAGGCTTAACGTTGCTTACGCAACTGCAAAGCTTCTTGCAAGGAACGGTTTTGACAGTGTGGGTGTAGTGTTTATGGAAAATTCCCAGCTCTGTGCGATTTTTGCAGGGGCTCTCGTGACAGGCCTCAGGATTCTCGGGAAAAAAGCTTGGTATATGGAGGGAGGAAAAGAGTTAATACCTTCCCTTGAGAAGTATAAACCCAAAGCACTATACATGGCTTACTTCGGTGAGCTTCCCGACGACATCGTTCAGAAAGCCTTAAACGGAGACCTAGAACAGCTGGCACAATACGGAAAGAAGTTTGAGCTTATATACCACGTCTCAACGCTCCAGAGGGGATACGTAGGAAACGCAATTTTTGAAGAGAATATTTTCAACTACCTGAAAGGTATACATGAACAGTATGCGATGAAAGTAATAGAAGGATACGTTCATCTATCAAAACTTACGGAATTTTCCGAGTTAGGCATATCCTTCCAGAAAAGTGTTGATAAAATAAAACTTATAAGGTTTGAGAAAGTTTGAGGAGGTAAAGTAAGATAAAAGCGGTAAAGGAAGTCTCTTTAGCGGATGAACTTTTACGGTTTTTCTTTCTTTTATTCATAATTCAATCTTCCTCTACCTTCCTTATTCTGTATTTTGTATTTTCACTTGAAACGTTTAGGGCCTTATTTATTTCTCTCGGTTATTCTTTATTATTCTCGGGGATTGTAACCTATATAGTGAGCAAAAAGTTTGAGCAGACGCTCGGAAAACTGTATTACATATCTCTGTTGATTAACGAAAGTGAAAATATAGAGGGAGAAATAATTCCCATACCCATATACGAAGAGATGAAAGAGATTCTTGTAAACATAGAGAAAACGCTTATAGACCTAAAAAGAAGTTGTGAAAAGAGAATAAGGGAGCTTGAGGAAGAACATACGGAGGCCATGGAAAAAACAGCTGAACTTATAGACGTTGTTGAAAAATTAAAGGAGGGTGAGTTTGACTTAGATAACATTCCCTCCGGTCTTGACCCTGTTGGAGCTCTCGGGGAAGCTCTTAAGGAATCCCTTGAGGAGATATACAATAGAATAAAAAGAGTTGAAGAAATGACAAACGAGATTGAAGACTATATAAAAAACATGGATATGTACCTGGAAGAAGAAGTTGATATAGAAGGCATAAAAAGGAACTTAGAAATGGTAAAAACAGTTCTTGTGAAGATGAAAACCGATTTAGAATTTTTCAAATAGTGGAGGGAATAGATGGACAAGTATGAAGCTGTTCTCCAGGAATTGATAAAAGCCGGAGGCATAGAAGGGGCTACGCTCGTAAGTCTTGACGGGCTTCCTATAGCTTCGGTTCTTCCTCCGGATGCGGAGGAAGATAAGGTGGCGGCAATGAGTGCGGCTATACTTTCCTTAGGTGAAAGGGTTGTTGAGGAACTGAAAAAGGGAACTTTAGAACAGATAACCATAAAGGGAGATAACGGTTACATAGTGATAACCGGAATAGGAAGAGATGCGGTCCTAACCACTCTTGCAAACGCAGATGCAAAGCTCGGACTCATATACATGGAGATAAGGAAAGCTCAAGAAAAGCTTAAGGAGCTAATCTAAAAGATGACGCTCACGGGAGACCTAAAATCCTTCAGCTTTGCGGACATTCTACAGGTTTTACAGTCGGATAAGAAGAGCGGTGTCTTAATAGTTGAGTGGAAAGATATGACCGTAGCCTACTATATAAAAGACGGAGAGGTTGTCCTTGCACGTCCCGTGGATAAGGTATTCAGAGTTTATACGGACAGGGATTTTGAGAAACTTTTAGAAAAACTGAGACTAAATAAAAGAAATCTAGCGGAGACGCTAAAGAAGTTTCTATTCCCAAGACTTGATAATAGGGATGGTGTTTTTTCTTTCACAAAAGGTTTCATTAATTACACCGATGATGTTCCTGTATACTACCCGGCGGAATACATAATAATGGAAGCAGCGAGAAGGTTAACCTTAGAAGAATCGGAAAGAAAGATATCCGATGAGCTCCTGATTTTTGAAAAGGCTCCCGATTGGGAAAAGAAAGCGGAAAAAGCAGGGCTAACGGAAGAGGAAAAACTAATTCTTGACCTGGTAGACGGAAAGAACACCGTGAAGGATATTTTAGAAAAAAGTAAGCTGGATAAACTAAAGGTTTACAGGACTCTTTACGGTCTTTTATCAATAGGAGCTATAAGGAGAAAGAGGAAAAGGTTAGAGAGAAAACCTTCCATATCCCTTGACCTTCTTGCAAAACTTATGGAGAAAATTAAGAAGCTATGAAGGAGAATGACACCAAGAAGATAAAAATAGTTGTTGCAGGGCCTTTTGCAGCCGGTAAGACGGAGTTTATAAGGACCGTAAGTGAGATAGAACCTGTAACTACAGAAAGGAAGATAACTCATACAAAGGAGAAGGAAAAGAAGAATTCAACAACGGTTGCCATGGACTTCGGAAAGATAAAAATAGATGATGAGCATGAGTTATACCTTTTCGGAACACCCGGGCAAATTCGCTTTAACTTTATGTGGGACATTCTGGGAAAGGGAGCTCTCGGTGTTGTAATTTTGGTGGACAGCACGGATCCATCAACCTTTCACGAGGCGAGAAGGATAATAAACTTCTTTCAAAGTAGGTTTCCCATACCTATTGTCGTTGCGGCGAACAAGCAAGACCTTCCTAACGCTTGGTCTCCCCAAGATGTTGCAACGGCTCTTGACATATACGAGGAGGAAGGTATCCCTGTTATAGGTATATCTGCAAAGAACAAGGAGGACGTTAAGAAAACACTTCTCTTACTTCTTGAGCTGATAAAGTCTAATCTTGAAGAGAAAAAATGATATACACGGGGATAGACGGAGATAAGTGGTTCAGCATATCTTACTCCCTTTTGAAGAAAACGTGGAAACCGGTTAAAAAGAAGGGAAAAAAGATATACGTCATACCTTCGCACCTTTGCTTCTTAAAGAAGGAAAAACTGGAAGAGGAGTTAAAAACCTCGGACCTTAAAGAATCCCTCTCTTACGAGGCTGAAGAATACGGTGCTAGTTTATGGGACTTTAAAGTTCAAAAGGGTTATTACTATGTAGTATTTGTAAAAGACTTTAATCCTCCCGAGGATTACTACGCCCTGGACTGTGAAATATTTTCCTTGGCCAGACTATCAAGAGTTCTAAAAAAAAGCAGTCTAAAGATAGTTGACGTAGGAAGAAGGAAAACTACATTTGTTGAGGTAAAAGATTACGAGATAAAAGCTTACAGGGTTGTCCTAAAAGGAGCGGATTTCCTAAGAGAGAAGGGAAACGTAAGAGAAGCATTTGAAGAAATCCTTGAAAGTTCAGGGTTTAACTGGAAAGGTGAGGAAGTTTTACTGAGCGGTGGAGGAAGTAAAACCGGAGAAATTGAGGAGTTCTTTAAAGTTCTTAGAAATCCATACTGCGAACCGGAACTTAACTCAGCCTTCGGTGCTTCACTTAAATACGTCTTTAAAGATGCTTCTCCTGAGTTCAGAAAGCTTGAGCTAACACCCTCGGAACAGAAAGCACTCTTACTTCTAACAGGTTTAGCAACCCTTTTCTTTGTATCTTATTTCCCGATGAAGGATTACCTCAAAAAGAAAATAGTTCTTGAAATAAATAAAGAGAAAAAACGTCTATTTTCTCAAAAATTCCCGAATGTTCCGGCTGTTTTAGTAGAAGAACAGCTAAAGAGTATGAAAACTAGAAAAGGTAGGGAGTTTTTTAAGAAGCTCTACACACTCTTTAACAGCTTACCTGAAGGAGTAAGGATATACAGAATTGAGTATAAAATGGGAGTATTAAAAATTATAGGTGAAGCTGATGAAGAGAAGATAAAGTCAATAAAACCTGAAAGAATAAGAAAAACACCGGAAGGAAATTACGAGTTTGAGGTGGTGTTAAAATGACACTTCCGAAAAACCTAATTATTTTCTTTACATTTACCTTATTCCTTCTCTACACGTATTACTTTATTGAAGACTTCAGGAATTTTAGAAACTTTGTTAATAAAGAATACTTAGCGTTTAAAAACTTTCTTTTTGAGCTCTACAACGCAAGCGGCGTAGAAAAAATAACATTAACTGAAGAGTATATAAGGAACATTTCAAAAAGGCTTGGAGTTGATGTAAAGGAGTTAGTGTATGAAGATGGAAGATATAAGTTAAGAATAAAGAACGCTGACTTCAATAAATTAATATTTTTCATCGATAAGCTCTCAAAAGGTGGTGAGGTTGAATCGGCCAGACTCATAGATAACACGGGAAAGGGGATGTTTGAAGCAGAAATTATCTTGAGACTCTTCTGAGCACCTTAACCCTTACGTAATAGGGGTTTATGGCAACTGGTTCTATAAGAATAGGTATAGGCGTAGTTGCTATCACCCTTACCCTATGCATACCCTCCTTAAGGCTTCCAACATCTATGTAAACTCTAACCCTTTCTATGAGCTTAGACTGAAGGAGTTTTCTGGAGACCAGGAGTGTAACGTCAACGAAAGGAGGACTTATTTCATATATGTATCCTTCTTTTTTATTTTTTAACTCTACGAACCTTGTTATATCAAGGGGAAGTCTCTCACCGAAGTTCACAGCAAGCCATATGGATATTCCGAGGATAAAGGAAAGCAGTAAGTATTTTAGTTCTTCTCTACGACTCATCTTTAACCCCTAAAAGACTAAAGAGTTTATCCTTTAAAAGTTCAGGGTCTAGTATCTTTTCAAGGTTCCCCTCAACCGCAACTGATATCTCACCCGTTTCTTCGGAAACAACAATAGCGACAGCGTCACTAAGTTCTGTTATTCCCACGGCAGCCCTGTGCCTGGTTCCGTATCTCTTCGGAAGTTCCGGGTTCTTGGAAAGAGGAAGAACACAAGATGCAAAGGCTATTCTATCGTCCCTTATTACGATGGCCCCATCGTGAAGGGGAGTAAGCGGATAGAAAATCGTTATTATCAGTTCCGCCGATATGTAAGCGTCTATGTAAATACATCCCTCAAGCAAATCCTCTATATTCTGTTCCCTTTCTATAACTATTAAAGCACCTATCTGTCTTTCAGCCATGAACCTACAGGCTCTAACAAGCCTGTCTATCGAACGCTCCTCGTATTCTTTTATCTTGAGAACCTTAGCTCTTCTCCCTATATTTGCCAGAGTTCTCCTTATCTCGGGCTGGAAGATAACTATCAGGGTGAACAGGAGAATAGTCCAAAGTTTTTCAAATATCCATGAGAGCGTTGTAAGATTAAGAACCTCTGCAAAAGTCCATAAAAGTCCAAACAGTATTATAACCCTTAAAAGGTAAAGACCCTTTGCGGCGTAAAGAAAGCGTATAAAAAGGTAGAAAAATACTGTTAATCCTATAATATCTACCGCATCTCTCCACCCGAAGAATTCTTTAATGAGACTAAACTCCATCGTAAGTTCTTACCGCATCAAGAAGGGCTAAAAACTCCTTGGTCTCTTTAACATCGTGAACCCTCACTATATGAGCTCCTCCCAAAACGGCAGATGCTAAAGCACCGAGACTTCCAAAAAGTCTTTCTTTGGGTTCCGTTTTTCTATTTAAAAATCCCTCAAGTATAAGACCTATAAAGGACTTTCTTGAAACACCAACCATAAGTATCTTCCCGAGAATCTTAAACTCGGAAAACCTCTTGAGTATCTCCACGTTATGTTCGGGAAGCTTACCGAAGCCTATTCCCGGGTCAAGGATTATTTTTTCTTCCTCCATATAGCCTTTCTCTTTTAACTTTCTTATTCTTTCTTTAAAGAAACCTATTATTTCCCCGACTACGTCATCGTAAATTATAGGTTCACTCTTCCAAGTTTCCGGTCTTCCCTTTATATGGTTTATCACGTAAGGACACCTGTATTGAGACACAACCTTAAACATATTCTCGTCAAAGGCTCCCCCGCTAATGTCGTTTATTATGTCTGCTCCTTCATCTAAACATACCTTTGCAACCTCGGATTTGTAGGTGTCTATAGATATCCAAACATCCGGAAGCTCCTTTCTTACCTCTCTTAAAACGGGTAAAACCCTCTTTATTTCTTCTTCTGCGGTTATTCTTTCGGAACCTGGCCTTGTGCTCTCTCCCCCTATGTCTATTATTTCCGCACCTTCTTCTACCATCTGAACAGCTCTTTTTACAGCCTTTGATGGTTCAAGGTATAAGCCGCCGTCGGAAAAGCTGTCGGGAGTTACGTTTAAAACCCCCATAACCGCAGTTTTTAATCCGAGAGGGAGTATTTTTTTGTTGTAGTTTAATTGAAAATACTTCTTTCTATACCTTATCAACGCCTCAAGAATTTCTTTAGCAAGGGTTTTCCCCTCCTTATGTTTCGTTATTTCTGAACAAAAATCTCTTATATTTGCCTCGGAACCGCAGATTACACACCTTCCCTCGTTGTAGAAAACCTTCACACAGCTCTTTCTTCCTACTTCGTGTATAATGTTCGGAGGTAAGCTTATGCGTTCAAGGTATACACAATGAAAAATTCCCTCAAAAGCTCTTAAATCAGCCTCTTTGAAAAATACGCCTACCCTTTCCTTAAGAAATTTGTAAAATAAATCCCTGTCTTCAAAATGCTTGATTAACATTAAGATAATATTTTAAGGGAGAAAGGGATTTAACACTTACACTCCCTAACCCCGATAGCCCTATACAAGCTCATTACCGGGCACCAGTTAGTAAAGGCGGACTGAATCTGATTTAGAGACATAAACACTATAAAAGCCTTCCAGAACCAGTGAACGTCCTTAGCGGGAAGTATTCCGAGTAAGAACACTATCATTAGAACGGTTCCGGAGGTAAGTCTCAATAGCCTATCCATCGTCATCGCACAAACCTCCTTTTAGACTATTAGTATATTCTAATATAATTAAATTCTTAAACTTTTCCATGGGTCTTAAAATATAGGGCAGTATGTTAGCCGTTATGCTGGTCCTTTTCCTGGGTCTTCCTCTATTTGCCTTTGAAGTTATCCTAAAATCAAATTATCCTTTAAGGAGGAACAATATAATTTCCATCATAAATAAGGACAACTACAGAGAAATTATAAAAATCTTAAAAGAGATTCCGGAAATAAAGGAGGTAAAGTACAAAATTGTCGGGGATAAACTCTACCTATACGTGGAGAGATACCCGATAATAAAGGAAATAGCGATAAAAGGTAACGTATTTTTTCTGGACAAAGACGTAAAAAACATTCTCGGTATTGAAGAGGGAGGAATACTTTACTCAAAAAATGAAAAGATTTACGAAAGTATTCTGAGAGAAGCTTATATAAACAAAGGTTTTTTAGGAGCTAAGGTTAAAGTAAAGATTTACGTAAATGCCGAAGGAGAAGCATACGTAAAAGTTAACGTCAAGGAAAATAACCTTTACTTTTTTGGGGGGGCGGAGTTTAACGGTGTGAAAAGTTTCAGAAATAAAAAACTCCTTAAGGTTTCGGGTTTAATCGTTGGTAAGGTTTTTAACTTCAAGGACGTTGAGAGGGCTGAAGAAAAGTTAGAAAACTTTTACAGGAAAAAAGGGTTTTACGAAAGTTTTGTATTTTTTAAAACTCTGAAAAGGAAAAGTATAAAAAGGCGTTTTACGGAAGCTTTATTTCCCAGGACCAACAACTTTTTAAGACAACTTTCAATAGGTTTATCAAACCTTGTTAACCATCCTCTCGCAACTTTAAAAGCACTCTTAGGGGATGCAAAGGTTGGCATTCCCGTATATGAGGTCTACGAAGGTAATAAATACCTGATAAGAATAAAGGGGAACCTTTTTTTCTCGGATAAAAAACTCCTTTCACTGTTAGACAGTGAAGCTGTAGGAATTGATATATTTGTTTTAGAAAACTTTAAGAAAAAAATTATAAAACTTTACAAGGAAAAAGGTTTTTTTGACGTAAAGGTTGATTACGAGTTTAAGAACAATATCGCTACCTTTAGCGTAGATGAGGGGAAAAGGTATCTTGCCTATATAAACCTGAACGGTGAAAGATATACAATACCTTACGATAGAGAAGTTATACAGAAGCTTATAGATAAAAAGATTCAAAAACTAAGGGAAGAAGGATACTTAGGAGCAACTCACCAAGTTAAAGAAAGGATTGACAGAAAGGAAAAAAGGATTTTTGTAGATATAAAAATTACGAAAGGTTTTAGATATATACTCGGTGGTATAAGGATAAGGGATAAGGACTTTAAAAAACTAGAAGAGAAAATCAATTCCTCTTTGCCGTCTCCCTTTAAAGGGGAAATAATTGAAGAAGTTTACGAAAGTGTAATAAATAAATTAAGAAAGAAAGGATATTTTGACGGTATAGTCCTGACAAAGATTATAAGAATATGGAACGGGGATAAGTTAATACTGTTTTACGAGATAAGTATAAACAGGGGAAAAAGGTATACTTACGGCTACACGTTAATATACGGTCTTGAAAAGACTACATTTAGGGAGATTAATTACATGCTCGTTAAAGATATGCATTTCTCAAAGGAAAATGAAGAGGAAAGTACGTGGAACTTAATGGAAAGCGGAATTTTCAGGAGTGTAAGGCTTGATAACTACATAGACAGAAAAAGAAAAAAGGTTCACAGGTTCCTCTACGTAAACGAGGCAAAAAGGGGATTGCTTGAGCTTTCGGCAGGCTACAGCACCTTTGAGGGGATTAAGTTATCAGGCGGAGTGACCCTAAGAAACCTTTTAGGTGTAGGGCTTATGAGCGGTGTGAGGGCTTCGGTAAGCTCGAAGTTTAAAGAATATGAAGTATTCTTAAGGGATAAATTCTTATTCTCAAGACACTTTCTCGGAGAACTTAATCTGTTTAAAAATTACGCCCAACATAACAGCTATGAGCTCTTCTCAAAGGGTTACTCAACAACCCTCGGTTATAGATTAAATCCCTTTAACATTATTTCCCTTTCGTTCACAAACTTCATTGCTGAAACCAAAGGTGCGGAAAGTATAAAGGGAAATTTCTCAAAGTTATCCCTATCCTTTTTAAGGAAAGGTGTATTAAATGTTTCATTGAGTAAGACTTACGGAAAGAGAAATTACTACAGGTTTAATCTATCCTTTAGGCTAAAAAAGGTATTAGTTGAGGATAGAACAGGTATAAGAATAAAAACTTCTTACGGATATGTTTCAAAGCGAGCTCCCGTATTTGATAGATTTTTCCTGGGTGGATACTTCAATATGAGAGGGTACTCCTACGAAAGTATTGGTTCACCTTATGGAAAAAGACAAATGCTTTATATAAACCCTGAAATTTACCTACTTATAAGGAAGAGTATTGAGCTTATATTTTTCTCGGAATTCGGAAAGGTTGAAAACAGGTTTCCCTCTCTGTATAAAAACATGAAGAAGGATGTAGGTTTCTCTGTAGGTTTGAGAACCCCTGTCGGACTTGTTAGGGGTGACGTTGCTTATGCCCTGGATGAGAAAAAAATCGCTTTTTCAAAACTCAAGTTTTATGTATCCGTTGATTTTTACTTTTAGTTTTAACTGTTTTAATTTATAAATTATTTCCTATGCCCAGATATGCAAACACGGAGAGGCTTAAAGAAGAAAAGAAGGAAAAGATAATAAAAACCGCGTGCAAGCTTTTTGCCCAGAAAGGATACCATAATACTACAATGCCCGACATAGCAAAAGCCTTAAATATGAGTGTTGGGAACTTATACAACTACTTTCCTTCAAAGGAGGAACTGGCTAAGGAGATAATGATATACACATCAAAGCTTCTCGGAAGAAAACTGAGAAAGGTTAACGAACTAAACGTTGACTTTTACGAGAAAACAAAACTTCTCGTAAAAAATTTTCTTGAGACCGCAATAGAAGAGCCCGAGCTTATTAATTACTTCTTAAAGGTTTACCTTGTGAACAGAGAGGTTTTCAGGGATGGGTGTGAGGGGTTTGCCTGTGTGAGTGACGTAGTGACTGAAATAACCATATTTGTAAGTGACGGAGTTGAGAAAGGTGTTTTCAGAAATCAGGACTTCTTTACGGCCTTCGTCACTGTAATGGGTCCTCTCGGAGGTATAGTTTTTTTATATAACGAGAGTTTACTTGAGAAACCCTTAATGTCTTACGTGGACGAACTTGCGGAAAATATATGGAGAGCTTTGAGGGTGTAGAGATGCCGAGGATTGTTGTTACAAACATAAATATGGCTTTTGAAGGTATAGAGAATGAAACCATAATGCAGGTTCTTTATAGAAACGGTATAGAAATAGATAGTGCGTGCGGTGGACACGGCCAGTGTACTTCTTGTAGGGTTATTATACTCTCAGGTTCGGAAAACCTTTATCCACCGGAGTTTGAAGAGAAGGATACCCTTGAAGAAAACGGTATGAACCCCGAAGAGGAAAGGCTCTCCTGTCAGGCAAAGCTGAACGGAAAGGGTGACGTTGTTATATACCTCCCGTGAAAAAACTGTTAAAATTGCAAAAATTTTTTATTTGAAAATAAAATTAAAGAGCCATATAATTCCTTAGAAAGGAGGTGGGAAAGATGAGAGTGCTTGCAATACTTCTTATAGCGGTAGCTTTTACCTTTGCAAAGATAAATCTTATATCTCCCGAAGAGCTTTACAGAATGATTAAGAAGGAAAAGAACGTTGTTATTCTGGACCTTAGGAAAAGTATAAAAGAGTATTGGAAGGAGCACATTCCGGGAGCTCAATGGATACACTTTGAGGCCTTTAGGTTTCCTAACAGGGGAACTCCCGCGTTTTTCATACCCGTTGACCTATTCGTAGAAAAGCTTGAAAGAATGGGGATTGATAGAAACACAAAAGTAGTTCTTTACGACGCCGAGGGAACGTTTATACCCTTTTACGTAGCTTGGGGATTGGATTACATAGGACACCCCGAGGTTTACGTTCTTCACGGAGGTTTTAACCACTGGAAGGACAAAGACCTCCCGACTACCAAGGACTATCCAAAAATAAATCCGAAGGTTTACGGGATTTACGAAATTAACGACTCAATAAGAGCAGACCTTAACTACGTAAAGATGGCCTTAAATAGGAAGGACGTAGTATTTCTTGACGCAAGAACACCCGAGCTTTACGAGGGAAAGGCCGGATTCTGGAAAAGGCTCGGACATATAAAGGGAGCGGTAAACAGGTTCTGGAAAAGGGACTTTGAAGAAAGGGTTAACAAGTACGGAAAGAAGTATTACCTTCTAAGGCCGAAGGAAGATATAAGCATCTTTTACGAAAGCTTGGGAATAGGAAAGGGTAAAGAGGTAGTTCTTTACTGCGGTCAGGGTCTTATGTCAGCAGCTACCTACTACGTAATCAGATACTACCTCGGTCTTACGGACAAGGTAAGACTTTACGACGGTTCTTGGAACGAATACTCCCAGACAAACTTACCTAAGGAGCCTTAAGGTTCCTTGCCTTACCTCATAAACCTTTTTATAAAGGGAGGTAAATTTCTAATCATGAAGGTGTTTACCTTAAGGGAAGCAAGAGAGTTGCTCGTAAAAATAAAGCCGATAGCTGAGGATATTAAGTATAAAAAGGAAGAACTTAGAAGGCTCTACGAAGAGTTCTCCTCCCAGGAGGACGAGCTTGAACAGATGTATTTAAAGACAAGAATAAAGGAGATAGAAGCTCAGATAAAGAGACATCTTGCGAGGATAGAGGAGCTCGGCGGAGTTATTAAAGGAATAGAACCTTTGCTCGTTGACTTTCTTTCGGAACATGAAGGCAGGTACATATGGCTTTGCTGGAAAGAGGATGAGGAGACCATTATGTATTGGCACGAGTTGAACGAAGGGTTTGCGGGCAGAAGACCCGTTGAGGAACTTGAGGAGTCCGAGAAGCTATTCTAACTTTTCAGAATAAACGTAGTAGTTGTATAAAACCTTTTTTGTATACCTTTTGGTCTGGTCATAGGGTATCAGCTCTATAAATAAAAAATCATCTTCGTATCTCCTCCATTTCTTTACCGTGTTGTGTCCGGCGTTGTAAGCGGCTATCACCCTTACCAAGTCATCACCGAAAACGTCAAAGAGATAAGATAAGTACGCAGTTCCCAAAAAGACGTTCAGCTCGGGTTCAAATATGTTTGTTATCTTTATTCCGAGCCTTTTTGCCTTCCACGTTGCCGTGTAATCCATCAACTGCATCAATCCCTTGGCTCCTGCGTAAGATACCGCCAAGGGGTCAAATAAACTCTCTTGACGCATTATCGCGTATATTAACGCCTCGGCAACCCCGAACCTCTCAGAAGCTTTTTTGACAAGCTCCCTGTAAGGGGTTGGATAGGAAACATATCTGTATACCTCGGACTCAGTTCCGTATTTGTTTACTGCAAGCCTTATTGATATGTAGGGGTCTAAGCTTTGGAGAAGTAAAATATCCCCCTTAGAGATATCATCAATATTTTTTAAGGCCTCATAACGCATGTATTTTAAAAATCCGAGTTCATAAATTTTTTTAAGTTCATAAAAGAGGTTCGGAGGAGATATGTCCGTAAGCATTACGTCCCTGTACACTTCCATCCCGAGGATTTTCCTTGCAACCGCCCCGTAAAAATTCTCATACTTCGCAGTCTCGCTAAGGTATTTGTAAGCTATCTCCTCCTTTCCGAGGTTAACGTAAGTTTTGAAAACCCAGAAAAGTTTCTTTGCCTTATTAAATTTCCCTTCGGGAGAGTAATTTAAAAAATAGTTGATGGCTTTTTCATAGTCTTTAAGAAGGTAGTATGCAAGCCCGAGGTAAAATTTTCCTTCCTCTTTTTCACTTTTCTCTAAAAACTCCAGTGCTTCTTTTACTTTTCCTCTCTCAAGGAGTTCCTTTCCTGCGGTAAAACTAAGGAAAGGGTTCTCTTCAACGAGCTTTTTAATCTTTTTAAACTCCTCAAATCTAAGGTATATGTATAGAAGGGTTTCTTTTGCTTCCTTTTCTCTACAATTTTTTAATACCTTTATTGAGTCTTCAACCTTTCTTAAGCGGTAAAGAGCTTTTCCTTTAAGAACACAATCGGAAGATAATTTAACTACTTCTTTGTATAGTCTCTTCCGGAATAGTTTTTTCACTATTTCTTTTTTTTCCTCTTCAGAAAATCTGAAATCTTTTAGCTTATCGGTGAATATATAGGGATATGCTAAGGCAAGGGGTTTCACACTTAATTTATATTTTTCGTAAATATTCCTTAAGTTTCTTGCCTTCTCTTCTTCAAGTTCATCCGGTTTGAGAAGTTTTACGAGTCTTAAGATATTCTTCTTATCGTTTTTTTTATCGTAAAGGAGTATAAGCTCGTATATGAGTTCGTTTCTGAAAGGAGCATCTGGGTATTTATTTAGTAACTCATTGCCGAGATTTACATCTTTGGTTTTCAGGAATTCTGCGTAAAGCTCATACTTTTCGGCTATTCCGCCGAAGGCAAAAAGAAGGGTAATGAGTAATAAAAGTAGCTTCATATTAGCCTCTGTATTCTTTCTATC
>NZ_JBSLZM010000114.1:0-35965 GCF_056494385.1 Aquifex sp.
GGGGCGGAAGGGGAAACGGAAGGGGAGTTAATTTTTAACACGTCTATGACGGGGTATCAGGAAATACTTACCGACCCTTCCTACAAGGGACAGATTGTCGTAATGACCTATACACAAATAGGGAACTACGGTGTGAACTACGAAGACCTTGAAAGTAAAAGGGTTCAAGTCAACGGTTTCGTTGTAAAGGAGGCCTTTTTTAAATACTCAAACTGGAGGGCTAAAAAGACTCTTGACGAATACCTTAAAGAGAACGGCGTTGTAGGAATATACGGTATAGACACAAGAGCACTTGTAAAAAAGATAAGGGAAAAGGGAAGCATGAGAGGAGTTATATCAACTACTGAAAAGGACCCTAAAAAACTTGTTGAGAGGGCAAAAAAAGTTCCCGATATATCCGAGCTTAACCTTGTTGAAGAAGTAGCTACAAAGGAGATTTATTACTGGGAACAAGGAGATTTTGACCTCCTAAAAGGTTTTTTAAAGACAAACAACGAAAAGCCCCTTATAGCTGTTGTTGACTTCGGTGTGAAGTTTAACATACTGAGAAGGCTTTACACCGAAGGTGCAAAGGTAGTGGTAATTCCCCCTTACAATACAAAGGAAACAATAGAGAGGTTAAATCCCGATGCAATATTTCTCTCAAACGGTCCGGGAGACCCTGAAAGGGTTGTTGAGGGAATAAGGCTTGTGAGGGAGTATATGGAAAAGAAGCCCATAATGGGTATATGTCTCGGGTGTCAGATTATAGGGCTTGCACTCGGTGGAAAGACCTACAAGCTCAAGTTCGGACACCACGGAGGAAACCACCCGGTGAAGGATTTGAGAACAGGAAAGATAGAAATTACTGCACAGAACCACAACTTCGCCATAGACCCCGAAAGTCTTCCCGAAGACGTTGAAATAACTCATATAAACCTCCTTGATAACACGGTTGAAGGTATAAAGCATAAACACCTTCCCATATTTGCGGTTCAGTATCACCCCGAAAACTCACCCGGTCCCCACGACTCTTATTACCTATTTAAAGAGTTTGTTAAGATGGCTAGGAAATGAGGAGTTTGATAAGCGTTCTTGACCTAACAAGGGAGGAAGTTGAAGAAATACTCAAACTTTCAAGGGAGTTCAAAGAGAAAAGGGAAGGAAAAATAAAGGCTTCCGTTGTTTTATTCTTTGCGGAACCTTCAACGAGAACTCGTTTATCCTTTGAGAAATCCGCAAGGGAGTTGGGAATGGAAACTTATCTCGTGAGTTCGGCGGAAAGCTCTACTGTGAAGGGTGAGAGCTTCTACGACACACTGAAAACTTTTGAAGGACTCGGGTTTGACTACGTTGTTTTTCGTGTGCCTTTTGTTCTGTTTCCTTATACGGAGATTGTGAACAGCTTAAACCTCAGGTTAATAAATGCGGGGGACGGAACCCACCAACACCCCTCTCAGGGGCTTATAGACCTCTTTACGTTAATAGAACACTTCGGGGATATTAGGGGACTGAAAATCCTTTATGTGGGAGATATAAAACACAGCAGGGTTTTTCGTTCGGGAACACCCCTTTTTAAAATGTTCGGTGCAAAGGTAAGCGTGTGTGGACCCTTAACCCTTATCCCGAGGGACGTTACAGCTTTAGGTGTTGAGAAGGTTTTTTACTCGGTTGATGAAGGTATAGAGTGGGCAGATGTGGTAATATGGCTAAGACTACAAAAAGAGAGACAAAAGGAGAACTTCATCCCTTCCGAGAGTTCCTATTTCAGAAGGTTCGGACTCACACCCGAGAGGTATGAGAAAGTTAAGCTCTACATGCACCCGGGACCGGTGAACAGAAACGTTGATATATCAAACGAACTTCTTTATACGGAAAAGTAACTTATACATAAACAGGTTGAGAACGGTATACCCGTGAGGAAAGCCATATACAAATTCCTATGGACTTAGCAAAATACGTTTTTGCGGTTCTCTTTAACGGGAACCACAGAGAGAACTACAAAATAGCTCTCCGGGAAATAGAAAACCTTTTCGGAAAGGTTGATTTACTCTCCGAAGAGTTTCACTTTCCTTTCCTTGAGAGATACTACTCAAAGGAGATGGGAAAGCCCCTTATAAAGGTTTACCTCTCGGTAGAAGGTCTAAGGGATAAGGGGGAACTCCCCGAGGTGAAAAAGAAATCTATGGAGCTCGAAAAGAAACTCTCCTTAGACGGTAAAAGAACTGTTAATCTGGACCCCGGATACCTTGACGAGAGCCAGTTAATTCTCGCTTCACACAAAAGAAGGGGAGCACGGGTTTACCTGAAAGACGGAATTTATGCGGAGATAGAGCTCCTCTTCGTTTACGGTGAGTTCAGACCCCTGTACTGGACATATCCCGATTACAGATACACTCCTGTTAGGGAATTTTTTAAGAAGGTCAAGAAAAAGTTTCTAAAAGAACGAAAGCAAACAAACATTTTGTAAAATCTCTTTTTTATGGAGCTGATAAAGGAGTATAACCCTTACCTTGAGTATAAAAACGGAGAGCTTTACATAGAAGGCGTATCCTTTAGGGACATTGCGGAAGAGTTCGGAACCCCTCTTTACGTTTACAGTGCAAGCTACATAAGGGACCGTTTTAACGCATACAGGGAAGCATTTCCGGATGCCCTAATATGTTATGCTATAAAGGCGAACTTTAACCCACATATAGTGGAGCTTCTCGGAAAACTCGGAGCGGGAGTGGACATAGTCTCAGGGGGGGAGCTTTACGTAGCCCTGAAAGCGGGAATATCACCCGATAAGATAGTTTACGCAGGAGTCGGAAAGACAGAAAAGGAATTAACTGAAGCGATAAAAGCGGATATACTTATGTTCAACGTTGAAAGCAAGCAGGAGATAGAGGTTTTAAACGAACTTGCCAAGAAGCTAGGAAAGAAGATAAGAATATCGGTAAGGGTAAACCCCGACGTTGACCCAAAAACCCACCCATACATAGCCACCGGAATGCAAAAAAGTAAGTTCGGGATAGACATAAAGGAAGCACCTGAAGTTTACGAATACGCTTTGAAGTTTGAACACATAGAAGTGGTAGGTATACACGCTCACATAGGTTCCCAGATACTTGATATATCCCCTTACAAGGAAGCAGTTGAAAAAGTCGTAAGCCTCTACACCGAGCTAACCGACAAAGGTTTTAACATAAGGTATCTGGACATAGGCGGTGGACTTGGTATAAAGTATAAACCCGAGGACAAAGAGCCCACCCCTAAGGAATTGAGGGAACTTATAGAACCTTACCTCTCGGGTGTAAAGGCAAGGTTCGTCCTTGAGCCCGGAAGGTCAATAACGGGAAACGGTGGATTTCTTATAACACAGGTTCAGTTCACTAAGGATAAAGGGAACAAACACTTTATAATAGTTGATGCGGGGATGAATGACCTCATAAGACCCGCAATTTACAACGCTTATCACCACATCGTCCCCGCGGTTCTTAAAGATACAGGAAGCGTAAAGGCGGATATCGTGGGTCCTATATGCGAGACGGGAGACTTTTTAGCCCTTGATAGGAAAATACAGAGGTCCGAAAGGGGAGATTACCTCGTTGTTTTCTCCGCGGGGGCTTACGGATTCGCTATGTCTTCCCACTACAACGTAAGACCGAGAGCGGCAGAGGTTCTCGTTGATAGGGGTAAAGTGAGCCTCATCAGGAGAAGGGAAGACTACGACTACATAATAATTAGCTAAAGGAGGTAGGAAGGATGAAGTTTTTCTTAGACACCGCAAACGTTGAAGAGATAAAGAAGGCTATGGAGTGGGGAATTCTTGACGGTGTTACTACAAACCCGACCCTTATCTCAAAAACGGGAAGACCATTCAAGGAGGTTGTTAAGGAAATTCTTGAACTCGTTGAGGGTCCCGTAAGTCTTGAGACCGTTTCCTTGGATGCGGAGGGAATGATAAGAGAAGGAAAGATGCTTGCAGAACTTGGGGAAAACGTTGTGGTAAAGATACCACTTACACCCGAAGGTTTAAAGGCTGTCCAGGCACTTGAGAGCGAAGGAATACCGACAAACGTAACCCTCGTATTCTCACCTACACAGGCACTTCTCGCTGCGAAAGCCGGAGCTTCATACGTTTCACCCTTTGTAGGTAGGATAGACGACATAAGCGGCGATGGAATGAAACTCATAGAAGAAGTTAAAACCATATTCTCAAACTACGAGTTTGATACAGAAATAATAGTTGCAAGTGTAAGGCATCCTATGCACGTTCTTGAAGCCGCTATGATAGGTGCGGACATATGCACTATGCCCTTTAAGGTAATGGAACAGCTCTTTAAACATCCTCTTACGGACATAGGACTTGAGAGATTCCTCAAGGACTGGGAAAAAGTTCCCGAAAAACCCTTTTAGTGCTACCATATAAACAGGAGGACATTATGGAAGAGAAAAAATACGTTGCGGTTCCCTTTGCCCTCGTCGGTTTCTTCGTCACCGATAAGCCGACCGTAGAAGAAAGTATAAGGACGGACCTAACACCGGAGGAGCTTGAAAAGCTTCAGGACCTTATAGCTCGCTTTCTCTTCAAGGAAGGTGTAAGGGTCGCCATCTATCCCTCCGTAGTTCCTCCCGAACAAGCTTCGGAAGCGGTTAACGAGCTTGAAAACCTTATATTCGGAGAGGAGGAAGGGGGTTAATGGTAAAGGTTATAGTCTGCGGTGCTCTCGGGAGAATGGGAAGGAGGATTATAGAGTTATCGCTTCAGGATAAAGACGTTGAGGTTGTAGGTGGGGTTGAGCACCCGGACTGCATTCCTTCCCTTGACCTTGGAGAAGCACTCGGAAAGAAAGAACTAAAGGGAAAACCCTTAACGAGCAGGCTTGAGGAGTTACTCCCTTACGGGGACGTTGTTATTGAGTTTTCGGGAAATCCGACCGCTGCGGTTGGACACGCAAAGCTTACAGCCCTTGAGAAAAAAGCTATAGTTATAGGAACTACCGGTTTTACCGAAGATGAGATAAAAGAGATAAAAGAACTATCAAAGGAAGCACCTGTTCTTCTCTCACCAAATATGAGTTTAGGGGTAAACCTCCTTTTCAAGCTCGTTGAGATTGCGGCGAAAGTTTTAAAAGACAAGAATTTTGATACAGAAGTTATGGAAATACACCACAGGTTTAAGAAAGATGCACCGAGCGGAACAGCGGTAAAGCTTGCTCAGATACTTTCCGAAACCCTCGGAAAGAAGAAAATAGTTTATGGAAGGGAAGGACAAGCACCGAGAAGCGAGGAAGAGATAGGTGTTATGGCCCTGAGGGGCGGAGATGTTGTAGGGGACCATACTGTATTTTTCTTGGGGTTCGGTGAGAGACTTGAGCTCACTCACAGGGCTTCTTCCAGGGACACATTTGCGAAGGGAGCCATAGAAGCTGCAAAGTGGATAAAGGGAAAAGAACCCGGATTTTACACTATGTTTGACGTTTTAGGGTTGTAAAACGATTACTTTTTGGGGAACTAACTCCCCGTTTACGTATACACCTTCCTTTACAAGTACTCTTTTCACCTTTCCGTTTATAGGACTTCTTATTTCCGTGTATTTCTTCAAAATCTTCAACCTTTCTATCTGTGCCTTTATCTCCTGAATCTTATACTCAACTACTTTCAACTCCGCTTCCTTGTCCTCAAGTACACTTTCTGCGAGTAGATCTCTCTCAAACATCTCCTTATACCTCTTGTAATCCCTCTCTTTTTTCCATCTATCAACTTCAAGCCCCTTAAGCTTTGCTTCAAGCTCCTTTATTCTTGCCTCGTAAAGTTCCGGGGAAATCCTCAGAAGAACTTCACCCTTTTTTACCCTCTCCCCTTCCCTTACAAAAACCTTTTCAACTCTTCCCTTAACAATTGTATGAAGAACAATTTCTCCAGAAAAGGATAAAAGGGGAAGGATTAATAAAATTAGCGTAAATCTAACAACTCTTCCCATGCTCTTACCATATCTTCGTCTATATCAACGAGTATAACTTTCTCAAGATTCTTGGCCTTGAAGTTTCTTATCTCATCGACCATAGCTTTGGCAGCTACATCTTTCGGGACTCCTCCTACACCCGTTCCCATACCCGGTAAGGCAACAACTTTAAAACCTTCCTTATCAGCAAGTTCAAGGGCTGCCCTGGTTGCCTTCCTTACCTTCTCTTCTGACGAAGGCATGGCGGGCTCTTCCATTGTCGGAGCGTGTATAACTCCTTTAAACTTAAGCCTCCCTGCTGTGGTGAGAACAGCGGAACCCACAGGAATAGGTGCTTTTTCCATAGCTTCCTTCTCTATCTCCTCCCCTCCTTCCCTCCTTATAACACCTGCCACACCTCCACCCATAATACCTTTACTGTTTGCGGGATTTACTATAACGTCAGCATCAACCTCCAGAATGCTTCCCTTTAAAACCCTTATGTCCATAATACATTTATCTTAAATTCTTACCCCTTTTAATTCACTCTTTACATCTTAGGCTTTAACAGGCACTATATTTTTCAGAATGACGGGAACTATAAACTACGGTGAAATTCAGTTTCTCCAGGCAAAAAAGTATTTTGAGGAATTTGTAGAAAAAAGAGGTGATAGGATAAAAAAACTCCTTAAACCCGAAAAAACTCCCGTTCTTTTAATGGATATAGAAGGGGTAAAAAACAAGTATCTTAAGATTAAGTATAACTTTTCGGAGTTTAACGTTTACTACGCGGTTAAAGCAAACGACGATGAGAGTGTAATCCGTGCCCTTACCCAGGTTGGAGCAGGTTTTGAAGTTGCATCAACAAATGAGCTTGAAAAAGTTCTCAAATTAGGAGGAAAAGTTGAGAAAATAATATCAAGCAATCCCGTAAAACCTCCGGAGTTTATAGACTTTGCCTACTCCGTCGGAGTGAGAACCTTTGCGGTTGATAGCTTTACAGAGGTTGATAAGATAAAGCGTATAGCTCCCCGTTCAAAGGTTTACGTAAGGATAGCTGTTCCCAACGAAGGAAGTGATTGGCCTCTTTCAAGGAAGTTCGGAGTTGATGTAAACACAGCTCTTGAAATATTAGAGTATGCGAATAACTCGGGCCTCGTTCCTTACGGTGTAACCTTTCACGTTGGCTCCCAGTGTAACAATCTAAGAAACTGGTTTATAGCCGTTAAGCTTTCCGCAAGCCTCTGGGAAATGGCGAGAAAGAAAGGACTGAAGCTCCAAATGCTTAATATGGGAGGAGGTATACCCGTTAGGTATAACTACGAGTCTCTCAGTGTTGAGGACATAGCCTATTACGTAAAGGGTCTTATGAGGAAATACTTTCCTGTTCAGCCTTACGAACTCCAGCTTGAACCGGGAAGGGGAATAGTGGGAGACCAGGGAGTTATGATAACGAGGGTTATAGGGAAGGCAAACAGGGGAAGGGAGAAATGGCTTTACATCAATACGGGAGTTTTCAACGGCCTTGCCGAAGCCCTCGGAGGAATAAGGTATCCTTTTTATGTTGAAAAAGAGGGGGAGCTGAAAGAGTGGGTAATAGGCGGTGTTTCTTGTGACAGTATGGACGTTGTGGCTAAAAATGTTTACCTTCCGGAGCCTGAAGTTGGGGATTACCTTTACATCCTCTCCGCGGGAGCATACACAACCGTTTACGCCTCCGAGTTTAACGGCTTTCCCAAACCGGAGGTTGTTCCTTTTTAAACAACAAGGCTCTCAAGAGCATCCCTGTCAAGTATTTCTATGTATCCCCTTTCGGTGTTTATTATCCCTTGCTTTTTCCATTTACTCATAACCCTTATAGTCGTTTCAACGGTTGTTCCCGTCATCTCCGCTATATCCTGGCGGGTTAGAGGAAGCCTTATTATAATCTTTCCGTCCTTTTTCTCTCCCGCCTTTTCCGCAAGCTCAAGCAATAGCCTTGCTATCCTCTCCTCAACCTTACCCGAAGCTATACTCTTCAGCACCTCGTAGGTGTGAAGGAGGTTGTGAGTAGCCTCACATGTGAGCTTTATACCTATTGCGGGATACTTTATAGCCAAATTTATGAAATCTTTATTTGATATGTAAAGGAGTGTTGAAGGTAAAACGGACATGGCTGTATACTTAAACTTGGGAACACTTTTTCCCCACTCAATCCACCCGAAAACTTCTCCCGGGAAGACCAATCTTACGATAATATTCCTTCCGTCGGTAGTCTCCTTTATAAGCTTTACGAGTCCCTTAACCAATATGTATATACCGGGTTCCGCTTCCTCTTCAAAGAAGATATACTCGTTCTTTCCATAACTCCTTACCTGTATGTATTTGGCTACTTCTTGAAGCTCCTTCGGTGAGATGTCCTCAAATAGGGAAACCTTCCTTATAAAATCTATCTTTATATCCTCTGGAGCTTTCCCTTCGCTAAAAGTTCCTTGCGCCATCCTCTTCCTCCTACAACGACAGTAGGTTCAAAAACAACGTAATCGGTGTGAAAGGGAACCTTATTCTTACCCCCAAAGGTATGATTATCACCTATAGCTACGTGAACCGTTCCCATAATCTTTTCAGCCTCGAGGAGGTTGTCCGGCCTCCTTGCTTTGGGATTTGTCCCTATACCGAACTCAGCTATAAAACGTGCGTTTGGTTCTTCGTCAAAAACCTTCTCAAGTTCATACCTGTAATCCTCAAACCCCTCTATTGACTCAACCGCACCATCCTTGAAAGTTAAGGTTATGGGCTGTTTCAACTTTCTTGTAGGTGCGTAAAGGATTACGAGCTTCCCGTATGCACTTTCTTCAATCGGTGCTATAAAGGCCTCTCCCGCGGGGAGATTTCCGTAAGCTCCCCTTTCTGTTAAAATACCCGTATCGGGAATACCCTTCCTTCCTTCTATGGAAAACTCAAGGTTAACACCATAGGGACTTTTTATCTCAACGTATTCACCTTCGGTCAAAACCTCTGAAAGGTCCATGCTTAACTTGCTCACGTAATCCCAGTCAACATCCATAGGTCCGAGAAACATCTCAGGCTCAAAAAGGGGCATTGATGCGTATCTCGTTCCGAAATGTTCGGTAAGTATCTTTCTGTATGTTGTGTGAGTGGTGGAAAAGTGGGAAAGTGCTACAACAACTTCCGGAACGCCTTCTCCGTAATCCTTTAAAACCTTAACAACTTTGTTTATATCGTAAGGTTCTTTACTTAAAACCTTTTCCAGAAGACCTTCCCCTTCCAATATCTCAATAGCTTTTTTCCCGAAAGTCTCTTCCCAGAGAACTTTAGGGGGTTCGGCTCCGTGCCTTTTCGTTGATGGGAATATAACCCTCTTTACCTTATCCGTTATTTCTCTCGCGACTCTCTCTATATCCTCGGTGAGTTCCACAAGCTCTTTCCTGTAGTCGTCGGAAAATACAAGAAGTTTTTCTCCTTCTCTCAACCCGAGATTAACCCTAAGAAGGTTCTCTATCTGCTTATCAAACATTTCTAATATAAAAATAATAATCTAAATCAGCTTAAGGTAAGGAAACATTAGCCCCTCCGAGTATATACTTCAGGTCGTCGTCCACAAACATAAATCCTGCACCTCCGAAAAATCCCCTGAGCCTATCGTTTAAGAGGTCATCTCCCCCGAACCTCACGTAGAAATGTTTTCCGAGATACCAGTGAACACCAATCTGAAGGTTTGGTTTTAGGTCCTTATCCTGGGGTCTGTCTTTTCTTCCGAAGTCCCATATATCGGCAAATAAGTAATTCCTCCTCTTTATGTAGTAATCAACACCTATCCCACCTGTGCTTTCTTTCAGCCCACCCCTGAGCGTTAAAGTTTTCCCAAAAAGTCTGAAGTTTCTCGCATACTGAACGGTAAACTCGGGCTTAAACTCCTTTTTTACTACCTCCCCGTCGTTTACAAATTCTTCCCTGTAAACCCTTCCCCTTGAGTCCCCTACAATCTCAAGAAGGTAATACTTCTTTTTGTCAGGAACCAGCTTGAGCGTTAACACTCCTTTTGAGTCCCCTTCCCTGTAAAGCTCACCTCTGAGACCTATGTAAAGGTGTGTTTTTTCCACAACCTCACCCGCCTTACCGAGGGCTTTAACCCCCTTACTTATGTTTTCATAGAGTTCCTCGTCTTTCAGGAGCTTACCGAGTGTTCCCTTTCCCTCTTCAAGCCCGGCAAGTATACTGTCAAGTCTCCTTGAAGCTGAGCTCAGGTTTTCGGAGGTCTTTCTAAGAGAAACGAGAGTTCTGTGTATATTCACCTTGTTCGTCTTTACCAAGGAGTTAAGTGCTACCGAAAGTTCCTTTAGGTTTTCCACCAATACGGGAATATCATCCTTAATCTTTTCAAGAGTAACCGATAGGTTATACGCTATAGCCCTTATATCTCTCCTGTTCTCCATGAGTATGCGGTCCGCGTCTCTCGAAAGCTTATCTAAGCTCGCTACAAGCACGGGAATATCTCTATTAAGCTGGTCTGTAAGTTCCTGTAAGTTCCTAAGTGTTAGGTTTATGTTCTCTCTATTTTGCCTTGTAAGTTGGTCCAATTGGGCCACAAGGCTGTTTAGGGTCTGGATAGTTTCTCTCAAGTTTCTTCTATTTTCCGCAAGTATTAGGTTAAGGTTTTTCGCAACCTTCCTAAACTCCTCAGCAGTTTTTGTAAGCTCAGCTATAAGCTTGTCCGTATCGCCTACAACCTCAACCCTTTTTATATTTTCCCCTTCCTTCAGCTCACCCGTCCGAGGACTTCCCGGTTTTAAAGAGAGATACTTATCACCCATAAGACCTAACGTCCCTATTGATGCGGAAGCGTCTTTATAAAGCTTTATATCCTTTCTAACTTCAAAGACAACTTTTACCTTTCCACCCTCAAGGAGTATCTCTTTTACCTTTCCTGCTCTTACCCCTGCAACCCTTACCTCGGCTCCCTTTGATAGTCCTGCAACATCCGGAAAGTAAACAACGTATTCTTTGGTTTCTTCTTTGAATACAGGTATCTCACCGAAGGTAAGTATAAGGAAAGCAAACGCTAACGCAACACCGACAACAAAAATACCGAGCTTAATCTCAGTCTTCATTTAGTAATAGAATAATTAAATTCTTTTATAAATGGACAGGGTAAGGGAATATCTAAGAAAGATCGGAGAGTTTGAAAACCTATCCTCTGAAGAAATGTACGAGCTTATGAAAGAAATAGTTGAGAAGAGGGCAACACCTGCACAGATAGGTGCTCTCGTTATGGGGACTAGGATGAAAGGGGAAACGCCTGAGGAGATATCGGGAGCTGTGAGGCTGTTCAGGGAAAAGGTTGTGAGAGTTCCTATAAAGAATCCGGACGAGGCTGTTGATACTGCCGGGACGGGAGGAGACAAGAGCGGAACCTTTAACGTCTCTACAGTTGTAGGTTTTGTTCTTGCAGGTGCAGGAATTAAAGTGGCAAAGCACGGGAACCGTTCCGTTTCTTCAAAAAGCGGAAGTGCCGACTTTCTTGAAGCCCTCGGGGCGAAGATAAATCTCCCTCCCGAAAAAGTCGCTCAGCTAATAGAAGACGTGGGCTTCGGTTTTATGTTTGCTCCCCTATACCACCCCGCGATGAAAGAGGTAATAGGTCCAAGAAGGGAGGTAGGTGTCCGGTCTATATTTAACCTCGTTGGTCCCTTAACGAACCCTGCGGGTGTAAAGAGACAAGTTGTAGGAGTTTTTTCGGAAGAATACGTTCCTAAGATAGCGGAAGCACTCCGTTCTCTCGGAAGCACAAAAGCCTATGTGGTTCACGGAAAAGACGGGATTGACGAGGTAAGTGTCTCTTCGGAAACACTTGTTGCAGAAGTATCAAAAGAAGGAGTAAGAACATTTACCTTTTCTCCCGAAGAACTTGGGTTGAAAAGGAGGAGTCCGGAGGAGATTAAGGTGAGTTCCCCCGAGGAAAGTGTTAAGGTTGCAGTTTCAGTGTTGGAAGGTGAAGAGGGTGCGCCTAGGGATATGGTTCTTGTAAATGCGGTTTTCGGTATTCTCGCTTCCGAAAAAACGAAGGATATCAGGGAAGCTTACGAGATTGCTAAGGAGTCTATTGACAGCGGTAAAGCTCTTGAGGTTATGAAAAAGTTCGTAGAACAAAGCAATAAATTATGAGAAACGCCCTCCTTCTTCTTTTTCTTATCGTATCCTACAACTACATACTTTACGCTTTTACGGTAAACGGCCTTTCTGCGGTTCCCCTATTTCCCGAAAATCCTGTTCACAGAATAATCGTCCTTTCCTTTAACATAACCCTTTACGTAGGTTGGTTCTTCGGAGAGAGAAGAAGACTCGTAACCGTTCTGGGTTATCTCTTCTTCTTCCAGATAGTTCTTCTAAGTATACTTGAAAGGGACGCTAACGTTTTCATTGCCAATACTGTTCCCGTGATATTTACATTAATGCTCGTTACACTCTTTGAAAGTCCCTACGAAAGGGAGAAGAGAAAAATAGAGGAAGAGAGGAAGAAGCTACTTACGGAGCTTGAGGAAAATGAAAGAAAAAGAAGTGAGGTAGAAGAAAAGATAAACGAATTCAAGAAGGAAATCTCAATCCTCAAGTTCCAGCTTGAACAGAAAGAGAAGGCGCTGGAAGAAGCCAAGAGACTAAAACAGAGTCTAAAGGAGATAGAGAGAAAAGAAGAGGAAGTCAAGAGTTTAAAGGAGAAACTTGAACACCTTGAGAAAGAACTCGAAAAACAAAGGGAAAAAGAGCTTAAGCTACTTGACGCTAACAGGAAACTCTTCCAGCTTCTTGAGCTTCTTGGACAAGAAGAAGAGAAGAAAAGAGGAACTAAAGAAGTAAGAGAGCTGAGAAAGGAAAGAAAGAAGCTCGTAAAAGAAGTCCTTGAGCTCCAAAGTCTACTTGAGGTTTACGACAAAGAAAACAGAGCGCTGAGGCAGGAACTGAGAGAAAGGGAGAAGAAGCTTCAAGAAGCATTGAAAGCCCTTGAAAAGCTTGAGTTTGAGAAGGAAAACCTTGAGAAGGAAGTAAAGAAGAAGGAGGAAATTTACAAGGAGTTCCTAAACCTGCTATTTCCCAACGTTTCTCTCACGGATGAGGCGGTAAGAGAGTTCATCAGTCTTGACCCCGAAAGAAAAAGGATATTACTAAAGGAGCTCGGTAAACTCGGGAGCGGTGTTAAGCTTGAAACTCTATCAATGGACGGAAGCGTGTATAAACTTAAGTTCTCGGGGGGAAGGGCATACCTTACCAGAAACGGAAAAGGCTGGAAACTTCTTGGAGTCCTTGATTCCGAAGAGGATAAGGATAAGGCGAGGTTTATAGCAAAGATAAGGCAAAGGGCTTAAACTAATATATTTCCTATGCTTCAAGTGAGAGTAAAGCCCGGTGTAGAGGACAGGATTAGAGGATTCTTCCCTTGGGTTTACAAGGGGGAAATAGCTTCCTTCTCAAGGAAACCTAAAAAGGGAGAGCTCGTAGTTGTAAGGGATGTTAGCGGTAAGTTCCTCGGATACGGTTATATAAACCCCGAAGTAAATATAGCTATAAGAATACTGTCCTTTAACAAAGAAGAACCTATAAGCGGTGAACTTATCAGAAAAAGAATTAAAGAGGCTTACGAATACAGAAAGAGACTTTATATAAACAGTAACGCCTACAGACTTGTCCACTCGGAAGGAGACCTACTTCCGGGATTAATAGTTGACGTTTACGGAAATTACCTTGCGGTTGAGTTCACAACCTACGGTATGAACCAGTTCAGAGAAACGATTATAGAAACCCTCGTTGAACTCCTAAAACCGAAGGGAATATACGAGAAGGTGAACGAAATAGCGAAGAGGGTTGAGGGGCTTGAGGTTGAGGAAAAAACAATATACGGAGAGGTCCCCGAGGAGGTCATAATCTGGGAGCACGACCTAAAATATTACATAAACATACCACAGGGTCAGAAAACGGGTTTTTTCCTTGACCAGAGAAACGCGAGAAAGTTTGTGAGAAACCTCGTAGAGCCCGGGGATAGGTGCCTTGACGTGTTTTGTCACACGGGAGGATTTGCATTGAACATGAAAAGAGCGGGAGCAAGCGAGGTTATAGGTGTTGATATATCCGAGCTCGCACTCAAGGAAGCCCAGAAAAATGCGGAACTTAACGGCCTTACAGGTATAAAATGGGTAAAGGCTAACGCCTTTGATTTCCTGAGAGAAATGAGTAAAAAGGGGGAAAAGTTTGACGTAATAATAATAGACCCCCCTTCCTTTGCAAAGAACAAGGCTGCTGTCCCTAACGCTCTAAGGGGTTATAAAGAACTGTGCGTAAGAGGTCTAAAGCTTGCGAAGAGCGGAGGATACCTCGCCGTATTTTCATGTTCCTTCCACATAACGGAGCAACACCTGCTTGATGTTCTCCTTCAAGCTTCCTATGATGTAAGAAGACAGGTAAGGGTTATAGCCAAAACCTTCCAGGACCTTGACCACCCCTGGATACTCCAGATGCCTAACACGTTATACTTAAAAGGAGTTTGGGTTGAGGTGATATGAGAAAGGAACACTGGGCTCTTGTATCTCTCGGACTTAACATATTCCAGTCCCTTATAAAGCTCATCGGTGGACTCCTAACGGGCTCTCTCTCCCTAATAGGTGATGCCATACATTCCCTCTCGGATGCCACGGCATCACTCATAGCTTTCCTCTCCATAAAGTTTTCTGAAGTAAAAAACGAAAGGTTCCCTTATGGACTTTACAAACTTGAGAACATAGGTGCGATAGTCATATCTTTTTTCCTCCTATTTACCGCCTGGGAGATAGTCCACAGAGCCCTGAAAGGGGATATAAGCATAAACAAAGAAAACCTACCCTTCGGTATAGGAGTTACGGTTATATCTATGGCTGCGTCAATAACTCTTTCCTACTTTGAAAGGAGGGCAGGAAGGGAGCTTAACTCCCCTACACTCGTTGCGGACTCATATCACACTTTAACGGATGCCTTTTCCTCCCTTTTGGTTCTCACCAGTCTTGTTTCCTATTACCTCGGTATAAATATAGAAAGGTATATCGCCGTAGCCATATCCATTATTATCGTGTATACAGCCTTAGGTCTCCTTAAGGAGCAGGTAGGTGAGATACTTGACATATCCGCGGACAAGGAAACAGTAGAGAAGATTAAACAGATAATACTTTCATTTCCCGAGGTTAGTGAAATAAAAAGACTCCTCGTGAGGAGTGCAGGAGGAAGACTCTTCATAGATGCGGTGATAACAATAAATACTGACGACTTTTACAAAAGCCACATGATAGCGGACGAAATAGAGAGGAAGATAACGAAGGGAATTTCTAACGTTGATATGGTTTTCATACATTACGAGCCCTGTTGTGAGAAAAAAGGAACAACAGTAGCCATTTTAACCACCAACGGAAAGGTAGCTCCTTCTTTTGAGCAAACCGAGAAGATAATACTCTTCAGAGAAAAGGAGGGAGAACCCGAGGTAATAGAGACAAAAGGTATGAGTGAGGAGTGTATAGCTAAGGAACTAACGAGAAGGGGTGTTGACCTCGTAATAAGCGGTTACCATCCGAGAAGCAATAAAGCAAAATGGATTCTCCACAGGAATAAGGTTTTTGTGTGGGAAACCGAGAAGGAAAACCCCTATGAAGCCTTATCCGAAGTTTCCCGGATAAAAGAAAGTGTAAAATGAGCTACCTTGTCTGGGGCCTCGGAAGAAGCGGGAAGGCATGTGTAGAACTACTAAGGAAGAAGAATTATAAAGTTTTTGCAGGAGACGACAAAGAAAACCCGAACCTCTGGAGGGAAGTCTTAAACGAGGTTGACACAGTTGTTCTTTCACCCGGTATTCCCCCCATTCATCCCCTCTGGAAAGAAGCTCTCAGAAGGGAAAAGGAAGTGATAGGAGAGCTTGAACTTGCATACAGATTTTTCAAAGGCAAGGTAGTAGCCATAACGGGAACCGACGGGAAATCAACTACTACGAGGTTAACATACCTAATACTCAAAAAATACTTTGAAAAAGTTTACGAGGGCGGGAACATCGGGAAGCCCTTCTCGGAGATACTCCTTAAAAGTGAAAACGGAATTGCAGTTCTTGAGGTTTCATCCTTTCAGGGAAAAACACTTAAAACTTTCAGGCCTCATATAGGAGCCTTTATAAGCTTTTCCGTTGACCATCTTGATTGGCACAAAAACGCAGAAGACTACCTTTTCAGCAAATACAACATTTTTAAAAACCAAAGAGAAGAGGATATCTTAATTTTAAACGATTTTGTAAAGGAAATCAGGGAAACTCCTTCAAAAGCGAAAAAGCTTTTTTACTCTTCCTTAAAACTTGAAAAAGAAGCCGTTTATTTCGGGGATGTTAAGCTATTTAATCCCTCTTTACTGAAGATAAGAGGAATTCATAATGTATACAACGCTGCCACAGCTTCACTCATAGCCATAAGAATGGGATTAGAACCAAAGGAGTTTGAAGAAGTTTTATACACCTTTGAGGGACTTCCCCACAGGCTTGAGTATGTGGGAAACGTAAAGGGTGTTCAGGTTTACAATGACTCCAAGTCAACAACTCCGCACTCCCTAAAAGCGGCTCTATTAACCTTTCCGGACAACTCGGTTATTCTCATAGTCGGTGGTAAAGATAAGGGGGCGGACTTCACCGAGGTTTCCGAAGCTGTGAAGAAAAAAACGAAGTTTGTTATAGCAATAGGAGAAACGCAACATAGAATAAAAGAAGCCTGGAAGGAGTATACCGATGTTATACTTTCGGAAAGCCTTGAAGATGCAGTAAAAAAAGCCTTTTCATTTTCCCGACCCGGGGATATCATCCTTTTCTCACCCGCTTGTTCCTCTTTTGATATGTTCAGAAATTACGAAGAAAGGGGAGAAAAGTTTAAGGAGATACTGCTTAAAATAAAACAATGGGACTGATAGTTTTATTTATTTTTCTTTTAGTCTCGTGCGGCGGGAATACACAGAAAGTAGAAGAAGTTAAGGAAGGCTGGCTCTATCAACTTCAAAATATAAATCCCTATGAAGTAGCAAACTCAGGCTTTAAGATAGCGGTCTTAGATTACTCAAGATACGGGACACCTGAAGGAGAGTTAAAGAAGGAAGAAATTAACCTTATAAAGAAAAACGGAATAATACCCTTGGCATACATAAGCATAGGAGAGGCAGAAGATTACAGATTTTATTGGAAAAATGAGTGGAAAGAACATCCTCCCGAATGGCTGGGTGAGGAGAATCCCGAATGGAAAGGAAATTATGCAGTTAAATACTGGTATAAAGAGTGGAAAAATATAGTGTTCAGGTATGTTGATAAAGTAATCCAACAGGGTTTTTCGGGGATTTACCTTGATAAGATAGACGAATTTGAGTATTGGAGCAAGAAAAAGAATTTAATCAGTGAAAAGGAAGCCGCACTTAGAATGATACAGTTTCTCCTTGAGATAATAAGTTATGCAAGAAGCAAAGTGAAAGATTTTATCGTTATCCCTCAAAACGGAGAAAGAATTCTAAGGTATGACGACGGAAGTCTTGAGAGTAAAGTTTCCGGTTGGGGATGTGAGGACGTTTTCTTTAACGGATTAACAGAGTGGAGTAAAGAAGAGAAGGAGTATATAGAAAAAGAAAGAATACCGTATTTGAGAAGAATTGTTAACAGGGGAAAACTTGTTTTAAGCGTTGAATATATAGACGATGGCACTGGATATACAGGCGAAAATAAAAAGAGAATAGATACATACTTAAAAAAAGCTAAAGCCTACGGTTTCATTCCATACATAGCCGTATACGATAGAGAACTTGATGAAGTGAACGTTATTGACGGAATACAGGGAGATTAAAGGAAGAAAGAAAAACGGCTTAGCCGCAGGAGAAGGAGCTTCCGCATCCGCAGGTTCCTGTAGCGTTGGGGTTTCTTATCGTGAATCCGCCGCCCATGAAATCAACCACGTAGTCAAGTTCTGCGTTGTTTACGTAAGGCATTGAGAAGGGGTCTATTACAACCTTAACACCATCGTATTCGAAGACATGGTCCCCTTCTTCTATTGTATCGTCAAATCCCATAGCATATTGGAATCCAGAACATCCTCCGGGAACGACCCTAATTCTAAGAATAGGGTTTTCAATGTTATTTTCCTTTGCAACCTTCTTAATTTCTTCTACAGCCTTGTCCGTAACCTTAAAAACAAACTGTTGTGCTTGCTCTTGCATAGCTCTTACCTCCTCCAAATTAGTCTTAATCTGAGTATTAAGATAACTATTTTATCCGAGGTTATTATGACCTTCTTCATAAGAGAGAACTTTTTCTATCAGTCTTAAAGCTTCAAGGGAAGCTCTTTCATCCGCCCTATTCTTCCACGCTATATCGTAAGCGGTTCCGTGGTCCGGAGAAGTTCTAATAAAGGGAAGTCCGAGTGTCAGGTTAACACCCTCGTGAAAAGCAAGAAGCTTAAAAGGTATAAGTCCCTGGTCGTGATACATCACAAGAAACACGTTGTCCTTTCCCCTATTTATAAAGGCTGTATCGGGAACGATAGGTCCCTCAACACTCAGGCCCTCCTCCTTTAGTTCCTCAACAGCGGGTTTTATCTCCTCAATCTCTTCTCTACCGAGCTCCCCTCCTTCCCCCGCGTGGGGATTTAAACCGAGAACTTTTATAAAGGGCTTTCTTTTAAAAAGCTTTTTATACTCTCTGTTTATGAGATAAGCCTTCTCCTTTATCCTTTCCTTCTTTACGAATCTGTGAACCTCCTTGAGGGGCATATGAGTGGTCAAAAGAACGACCTTTATCTCCTCGGAGTACATCATCATTGCAAACTCCTTTGTGTTGCTTGCATAGGCTAAATACTCAGTCTGTCCCGGAAAGTTAAATCCCGCCTTTTTTGCCCAGAACTTATTTATAGGCATAGTTAAAATTCCCTTTATACTCCCGTTTACCGCATCCGCGGTTGCCCTTGCGAGGTATGCAACCGCAACCCTTCCCGAAGTAACCGATGGCTCGGGAACGGGAAATTTTAAGAGGTTTAAATCAACGAGGTAAACACCGCTTCTGTCTATTTCTTTTACGTCTTCAACTTTTTCGTATGGAAACTTTATACCCGTGAGCTTCTGGGCTTCCGTTATGGTTCTTTCCTCGCCGTAGATTATATAGGCAAATTTCCTTTTAAAATGCCTTGACAGCTTCACTATAAGCTCGGGCCCTACGCCTGCCGGGTCCCCCAGGGTTATACCTATCCTCATCATTCGTAATACTCAGCACCGCAGTTTTCCGTTTCCCATACAACTACCTTGACAACGGAGGGATACCTCTCTTTTACTTTATCGTATAGCCATTTAGCTACGTTCTCCGCACTCGGGGAAAACTCAAAAACCTCGTTCAGAAGTTTGTAATCGGGAAGAATTTCCTTAAGGTAATTGTCTATCTCAACAAAGTCTATTCCCATTCCTCCTTTGTCAAGGCTTTCCACCTTTAGGAATACCTCAACGGTCCAGGTATGACCGTGAAGGGGTTCGGGCTTTCCGTGGTAGTCCGTAAGATAATGGGCCGCGTTGAACTTTCTCTTTACCCTAACAATCCAAGGCATTTAGTTTATTTTAAGCAAAAGGAAAAACCTTTCCTCCTCAACAGGATACATAACAGCCTGTTTAACTCCCGAAAGCTTTTTAAGAACGTAAGGAATGCCGAAACCTTTATACAGATGTCCCTTTCCCACTATAACGACAATCCTGTGGTCAGGATAAAGGAAAAGAAGTTTAAGAATTTTGTAAGCCATTCCGTTGTCCCAGGCGGTTTGTATGTCTATAAATCTCTTTTTGTTAGCTTTTTTTGAGTGTCGCCTCATACTATCAAGGAGGAAGTTTTTATACTCCTCCGGGGGGTAAACGATTTTTGGAGGAAGGTAAACACTCCTTACGTTTTCAAGGCCCCTTTTTCTTACCTCCTTAAGAAGTTCTGAGGGTATGTTAAGGGCTATCAACTTTATTCCGTATTTATTGGCAAATCTCCATATATCCCTGTATAGCTTTTCATCAAATCCCCACCTTTTTTTATACTCAGTTTTCTTTAGCATTTCCTGTTCGCTTATATCTCCTTCCACGTATGCGTCCAGGTATTTCTGGAAGGGCTGTTGGAACATCTCCATCGCTATTATCAGTTTCTTATCCCTCTTGTAGATTTCCTCTATAACTTTTAACTGAATTTTGTGAATTTCCTTGTCGGTGTGAACTTCACCTACATATATGACCCTGTGCTTGAGAAGTTCCTTCAGAAGTTTTTCAAAATTTATCTCGTTGAAGAACTTCCAATCGGATGAAAAAAGGAGCGCAGAAAGAATCAGGAAGATATAACCTCTAAGTAAGTTCCTACCCCCTTACCGAGATTAACGTTAAAGCCCAGTTCTTTAAGGGCAAGCTCAACAGCAGAAAGGACGTGCACCATATCAAGAAAGTCCATACCCATATGGGATATACGAAAGATTTTTCCCTTCAGCTTTCCTTGACCTCCCGCCACCCTTACACCCATCTCAAGAAGGGCTTTCCTTAAGCGGTCTGCGTCTACACCATCAGGAGGAAGAACGGCGGTAAGGGATATTACCGGGTTTTCGGGGAAAATTCTGCATCCGAGTGTTTTTAACGCTTCCCTCGTTCCAATGGCCATTTTCTCGTATTTTTTCTCAACATTTTCCATTCCTACATCGTTCAGAATTTTTAAGGACTCCCTGAGCCCAAGAATGAGACTTATTGCAGGAGTGAATGCCGTCTGTCCTTCAATTTGTTTCTTTAGCTCGCTCTTTACCGAGAAGTAGTAAGCTCTCTCGTTCAGTTTTTCTTTTGCTTTTTCCGAGAACCAGAGCATAGAAAGACCGGGGGGTAACATAAAGGCCTTCTGGGAACCTCCGACAACTACGTCCATTCCCCACTCTTCGGGGTTAAAGTTGTAAACACCGAGAGCGGTTATAGCGTCAACTACGAGGAGTGTATCCCTTTCCTTTGTTATCTCTCCGAGAGCTTTAATGTCGTGGTAAGCTCCCGTTGAGCTTTCGGACATCTGAACGAGAACTCCCTTTACGTTTTCTTTTTTCACTATATCTTTAACCCTCTGAGGGTCTACGCTCTTTCCCCACTCAACCTTAAGCTCTATTACCTCAAGTCCCCATTTCTTTCCGAGCTCAGCCCATCTTTCTCCGAACTTCCCCCCGACTACCGCCACTACTTTATCACCGGGATTAAAGAAGTTCTGAACAGCGGCCTCCATAGAACCCGTTCCCGAAGAAGCGAAAAATACGAAGTTATCCGAGTTATTGTTCAGGAGTTTCTTGAAAAGCTCCCTTGTTTCAAGAAAAGCCTCGGTAAACTCCTTAGTTCTGTGGTGTATAATCTGCCTTCCTAAAACTTCCCTTATCCTTTCGGGAATCTCAACGGGTCCCGGTGTAAAAACCCTTTCTCCTTTAAAGTTGTAAAACTTCATACTATCTCAAGGCCGGAGAATATGAAGCTTATCTCATATTTTGCACTTTCGGGAGAGTCAGAAGCGTGTATCGCGTTCTTTCCTTTGTCGGTTCCGAACTGAGCCCTTATAGAGTTCGGAGCTACTTTCCTTGCCTCCTCGCTGTCCGTGGGTCCTATAATCTCCCTTACCCTTTTTATAGCGTCTTCACCCTCAAGAACCGCAGCGACTACGGGACCGGAAGACATAAACTCGACCAGTTCCCGGAAAAAGGGTCTTTCCCTGTGAACGTAGTAAAACTCTCCCGCTTTTTCCGGTGTAAACTTAAACATCTTTAAAGCCCGAATCTTAAAGCCTTCCTGTATAAACCTGTCAAGTATCTTTCCAACCGCTCCCTTTTCCATAGCGTCGGGTTTTACTATTATCAGAGTTCTCTCAACAGCCATTTAAACACCTCCGATTCTTGCGAGTTTCTCAAGCTGCGTCTTTACGGAAGTGTCAAGAACGTAAGCCTGTGTCTTGAAAATAAACCCCCCTATTATGGAAGGGTCCTCCTTTACCTCTATCTCTATCTCTCTGTTCAGAAGCTTGTTTATTGCCTTCCTTACCTTTTCAAGGGTTTTCTTATCAAGCTTTCTGGGGAGTATGAGCTCACCTTTTAACATTCTCATTAACTTCTCAAGTTCAATTTCGTAAAGCCTTTTTATCTCCGGAATTAGAGCCATGGCGTTTATATCAATAAGATACTCAAGAACTTCAAGAACTTCCTTCGGGACGTTGTATTTCTTTGAGAGTTCCTCAAGGGCTTTCATCTTGGGCTTTTTATCTATCTGGGGTGAGAGGAAGAAGTTTCTAAGGGTTCTGTCCTTCCTGTATGCACTCGCAAGGGCACCCAGAAAAGCGTCAACGTTTAGTATAGTTTTCTTTTCCTTCGGAATCTTTTTTACTATAAGCCTTACAGCTTTCCTTGCGAGCTCTTTTCTCTTAAGCATTCTTCTCCTCCAGGAGTTTGAGCTGAGCTTCTATATACTTCTTCTGAACTTCCGTCTTTTTGAACTCTTTTGAGAGCATTTCTCTTGCAACTTCTTCCGCCTTCTGAATACCGTAAAGAGCAAGTTCTTCTTTGGCCCTGTTCAGTTCTATCTCTATGGTTTCCTTGGCTTTTTCCCTAATTCTTTCGGAAACCTCTTTTGCGTGCTCTATTATCCTGGCTTTCTCGGTTTGGGCTGTTTCCTGAGCAAGGGCTTTATACTCTTGCGCTTTCTTCTTAGCTTTCTCAAGTTCCTCTTTTGCCTTTATGAGTTCCTCCTTTGCACTTATGAGCTCTCTTTCCGCGTTCACGAGACTGCTAACTATGGAGTTGTAGAACTTCTCAAAGGCTTCACTTATGGGTTTTCTGCCGTAGTAGTAAACTATCCCGAGGAATGCGAGTATATTTAGCCCTTTCCAGATGAGTGCACCGGGAGAGTGCATATCGTGAGCTTCCGCTCCGAAAGAGTAAGCGGTTATTAAAGCCGTTAAAAAGAACAACCTACCCATCACGCCGCCTCTCTGAGAATTTTCTTAACTATCGTCTTTGCTATATCAACAACGGACTTCTCAAGTTTCTTCTTTTCTTGTTCAAGATTTTTTCTTATCTCCTCAACAGCTCTCTTAATCTCCTCTTCTGTTTCCTTTTCTACCTTCTCAATTATTAAACGGGCTTCCTGCTCCGCCTCCTTACGGGAGTTCTCAATTATAGAGTCCGCTTCCTTTTTCGCTTCTTCAAGTATGCGTGCAGCCTCTCCGAGGTAGGATTTTGCCTCATTCCTCAACCTTTCTGCTTCGGAGAGGTTCTTCTTTATTAAGTTTTCCCTTGACTCAATGATGTCGGTATAAGGCCTTACGTAAATGTTGCTGAGTATAAGCATGAATATAACGAATATAAAGAGTTGAACGAATATGGTTGCGTTCGGTATTACACCTATGTCCATTCTTGCCCTCCGCACAACATTATAACAAAACTCACTCCTTTCTCAAAACCTCTATGACTCTTTCGGAAGAAGCCTTCAGGGAAGGAAGGAGAGAAGAAAAGAATGAGAGAACTATCGTTCCGATAAACGTTGCTAAAACGTCCTTAAGCTTTATGTGAACGGGAATGTAGCTCATCATGTATACCTCTTCGGATACCCTTATGAGTTTATACTCGTTTATGAAGTAGCCGAGAACGTAAGCGTTTATTATCCCTAGAAGGGCACCCAACACTCCGAGACTCATACCCACGGAAATGAATATGAAAACTATTCCTTTTTTCTTCATACCGAATGTCTTAAAAACCGCTATATCCCTTACCCTTTCTTTCACCTTAACGAAAAGCAAGCTCGTTATGTTAAAAGAAGCGACGAGAACCATAAGGAGGAGGATAAAAAACAGTCCGAGTTTCTCAAGCTCAAGGGCGTTAAACAGGGGTTTATTTAGGTCTATCCAGGAGCGGACTATCACCGTATTTCCTAGCCTTTTAAGAATTAACTCCTTAATTTCGTTAGCTTTGTAAGGCTCTTTCAGGTAAACCTCCGTTAAGTTAACACCGAAGTCCCGTCTGAAGAACTTTTCAGCCTCGCCTATATCCATAAAAACGAAGGCAAAGTCCTTATCGTATGAACCCGTGTAGAATATCCCCCCTACCCTGTAGCTTTTCACCTTAGGAATAACACCCGTGGGAGTTCTTATCCCGAAAGGAGATACGAGGCTCACCTTCTCCCCCACGTTCACCCCGAGTATCTCAGCTATACCTTTTCCTATAACTAAACCCTTTATTTCTCCCTCAAGAAGGTTTCTTTTTATAAATTTCCTGAAGTTTTTATCGGAAAAATTCGTCGCTTTTACACTCACACTTTGGATAACCCTACCGCTTGATAGAAAGGCGTTGTAAAGCTTAAAGCTGAGGAAGTTCTTTATCCCTTGTATCTCCGAAAGAGTTTTCTTTATATCTTCTTTCTCATCGTCGGAGTAGAGGGTTATCACTATATGGGGTGTGTTTGAGAGTATCTTATTCTTTAGTTCATCCTGAAATCCCGTAAACACGCCTATCGTGAGGAGTATCGCCGATACACTCAGGAATATACCGAAAAAAGCTATGAGGGATATTATCAGGGATGCACCCCTTGAACTGAGGAGGTATCTTAACGCTATCTTTAGGTATATCTTCATAGCATCTTTAGAGATTTTATAATCTCCTGTTGTCTATCAAAGACGTATTTTCTCACCTTATCCTTGTCCTTCGGTGAGTATTCAGCCTCAAAACCTATCCTTATGTAAACTCCTTCCTCTGAGACGTTCAAGTTCCTAACTCTACCCTTTGCGTGTGCAGTTCCATACCCTGGAAGGTGAACATAAAGGTTAAACCACGCGGAGGGGTTGTTCTGGAGAAGTCCTAAGACCTCATCGGCCTTCGGTGTGTTCCTCTCAAGAATCACCCCAACACCCGTCTCACTTACATCTTTTGCATAAACCTTCAGGCTGTAGCTGTTTACGCTCAGTTCAACTATCACGGGTTTTGTGGGGTCGGGTTCTACCCTTACAGCCCTTCTGTCTATGAATTCGGGCTTTTCCCTGAACTCTTCAAACTCAACGACGAGTTCCTTTGTGTTAGCAACAACCTTCCCGTAGGCATACTTATCGTTTACGTTTATGTAAACCCCTGTTTGGGGCTGAAAAGCTCCTTTGAAAACACACTTTCCCCAGGAAAACCCGAGGAGTCTTGAGGTATCATCTATCCAAGAAAGCCTTAACTTAGTTTTCACGGGAAGCTCTTTGAACTTCGTTGATATATCGTACTTCTCCCCTTCTTTAAATATCTCGGAAAGCTTAGTTTCCATACTTTATTAGTTTACGTTTACAAGGTCGGAAACAAAGAGGGGTTTTAAACCGAAGTAAAACTTCCACACCTTAAAGGCGTATCTGTATCCGCAAACTATATAACGACCTTCCGAAAGTTCAAGCTCTAAAGATGAGCTCTCAAAAATTTTTAATTCATTATTTGAGAAAACCTTGACAAGAACGTTCGGATAGGGTGAGTAAACGAAAAGTCTTTTTCCCTCGTTCCACACAAGTGACGGCTTTTCCGAAAAGGATATGAGGTTTATCTCTCTTCCGAGGGCTTTTATAAATTCATCCTTATTCTTTATAGGTTTAGAGCTGAGAAGGAAGTTTCTAAGAAGCTTAAAGGAAAAGCTGTAAGAGGGGAATAAGAACCTTATGCCTACCTCTCTTATGTAGACCTTAACGTGGTGGTCAAGACCGCCTATAATCTTGTTTTCCCACTTTTCTTTTAAGTATTTCCTTATATACTTCTCAACGTCTATAACCTTAACGAAGTTCTCAAGGTATTTCCTCTTCATAAAAGGGTATACAAACGGGGCGAGAAGTAGGTAAAAAAATAACCCCTTTCTGTTTTCAACAAGAGCGTCCTTTAAGTTTATTAGCTCAAATAAATACTCTCTCCTTCTTTCAAGCTTCCATTTATACTTTCTGAAGTGGTGGGATATCACCTTTAACTCCCCAAGTTCTATAAGGTCTCCGAGGAGGTTTCCCTTCTCGTCGTTCAGTTTTTTTTCGACACCTACGATAGTTTTCTCATCTTGAAAATACTTGAAGTGGTCTACCTCGTGATCCGTGATTACCGCAAAATCAAGATTATTCTCGGAGATAGCTCTCTTCACATCTTCGGGCTTTCCGAGGCCGTCGTAAGAGAACTGAGTGTGTATGTGGAAAACGTAAGAGTAAAGAAAAATCTTAGGAGGGTTTATAAGGTTTTCCTTTTTTACAACATTTTTAACAAAGGCTACGGGGTAAAGGTAAAAAACTACAAATGAGATGGGAAAAAGAATAAAGAGGAGAATAATAAACTCCATCTCAGGGAAGGTTCATAACCTTTCTTACTTCTTCCATAGTTTTTTGAGCTTCTTTTCTCGCCTTCTTTGAGTTCTCGTAAAAGAGCTCCTCTATCTCATCAATTTTCTTTTCAAGCTCCCTTCTTTTTTCTCTTATCGGTTCTAAAAACTCCTCAAGGTATCTCAGGAGTGTTCTTTTACACTCTACACAACCCAGCTTTCCCGTTCTACAGTCTTTTTCTATTCTTTCAACCAACTCTTTGTCATACGTAAAGAGTTTATGCCACGAAAATACGGGACATATCTCGGGTCTTCCTGGGTCGTTCTTTCTTATCTTTTGAGGGTCCGTAAACATCTTCATAACTTTCTTTTCAACCTCTTCCTTTGTATCCGCAAAAAAGACTGCGTTTCCGTAGGATTTAGACATCTTCCTTCCGTCCGTCCCCGGTATCTTAGGAGTTTCCGTAAGAAGCGCCTTCGGCTCCGGGAAAACCTTTCCGTAAAGCCTGTTAAAACGTCTCGCTATCTCCCTGGATAGCTCTATATGGGGAAGTTGGTCTTCCCCCACAGGGACCGCCTCACCTTTATAAACGAGTATGTCTGATGTTTGGAGGACAGGGTATCCGAGAAAACCGAAGGTATCGGTTTCGTAAAAGTCTTTCTTTGATACGTTCAGTCTCTTTAGGATTTCGGGCTCTATTTCCCCTTCAAAGAGTGCCTCAATCATCGTCTGGGTTAAGTTCTCAAGAATGTGTTCCCTGAACTTTTCCGGGCTGCTTATCTCAAAAGGTATGAGTCTTAAAAATTCTTCAAGCTTTTCCTTAAGTTTTTCTTTAAACTCTCTTTCAAGGTCCGAAAGCCTCAGAAGGTTATACTTGAGGTCCTTATAGGTGGGATTCAGCTCAAGCCAGCTTTTCGGAGTGAGCATACCGAAAAGAAGACACAGCTCCGCGTGTTCTTTCACGAGGGACTGTATAAATAAAACACTTTTATTTGGGTCAAGACCGAGGGCAAGCCAATCTATCATAACCTCCCTTATGTTCTTTTTCAGTTCCTTAGTATTCTTATAAGCCGTTGTAAGAGCGTGCCAGTCCGCTATGAAGAAAAAGCAGTCGTGTTCCTCCTGAAGCTTTACCCAGTTTCTTATTACTCCGAAGTAATGTCCGAGATGGAGCTTTCCGGTGGGTCTCATACCGCTTACTACACGCATAGGAGATTATTTTAAACGGAAGGGCTAAACTAAAAATTATGAGCGGACAGGTAATTTTTGAGAGCCCAAATCATAAAGTTGTGCTCTTTGAGGAGCTCACCCCCGCAAGTGCGGTTCAAGCAAACCAATACCTGATAGTTCACAACGATGAGGGAATGCTTCTTGACCCGGGAGGACACAAAGTATTTTCGCAACTCAAGAGGGATATATCCGTACACCTTCCTCCCAATAAACTCAGGTATATCTTCCTATCCCATCAGGACCCGGATATAGTTGCAGCACTAAATGGATGGCTTCTCACAACAAATGCGGAAGCCTACATATCAAAACTTTGGATAAGGTTCCTTCCCCACTTTGGACTTGAGAAGGATTTTGAAGAGAGGGTGAAACCCATAGAGGATAGGGGAACGAGAATAGACCTAAACGGGTGTGAGCTTCTTATACTTCCCGCTCACTTTCTGCATTCCCCCGGAAACTTTCAAGTTTACGACCCCTGTTCAAAGATACTTTTCAGCGGAGACTTTGGGGCTTCCCTTAACCAGCCCTACTTCTTTGTGGAAAACTTTGAAGAACACATAAAGTATATGGAGGGATTTCACAAAAGATATATGGCCTCAAACAAAGTTCTCAGGCTATGGGCTAACATGGTGAGAAAACTGGATATAGAGGTAATCGCACCACAGCACGGGGCGATATTCAAGGGAAAGGAGCTGGTGAATAAGTTCATAGATTGGGCAGAAAACCTGAAATGCGGTGTTGATTTGATGAACGAGGATATATACTCAATACCATGAAGGTATTAAGCTTTCTTCTTATTACAATCCTTTTACTCGTAGGGTGTAAGAATAAAAAAGAGTTCAACGGAGTTCTTTACGACAAGCCGGCATATAACTTCTGTCTGAAGACGGAAGAAAACGGGAAGGTGAAAACAGTATGCCTAAAGGATATCCTCAAGGAAAAGGATATCATTCTCGTGTTCTTCGGTTATACCCACTGTCCCGACGTTTGTCCCACTGCTATGTATACCCTAAAGAAGACTATGGATAAGCTTGACGAAGATGAGAAAAAGAGGGTTCAAGTTGTTTTTATAAGTGTTGACCCTGATAGGGATACTCCGGAGCTGGTTTCCAAGTATGCGAAATACTTTGATAAAAGTTTTCTCGGACTCACGGGAACACCCGAGGAGATAAAAGAGGTAGCGAAACACTATAAGGTCTTTTACAAGAAGGTTCAACAGAAAGACAAGAATAACTACCTCGTTGACCATACCGCACTCATTTACCTCATAACCAAGGACGGAAAGATTAAGCTCATATACTCTACGAGCAGACAGAAACCCGACCTCATGGCGGAAGATATAAAGAACCTTCTTTAATGCTGTTTGATTTTTACCTCCTTCGGAACTTTCTCCTCGTTTTCCTTTCCGTAAACCTCGTGAGCGTCCTTCTCGTATCCCTTTATGCGCTGTTAGAGTTTTTACTGGGATTTAAGGAAAAGCGTTTGAGCGTAGCTTTTGAGTATTTTTTTAACCTTCTCCCCCTCAGCTTTTACTACCTTTCCTTTATAACGGTTGGTATATCTTCCCTCGTTTTTCTAAAAAGGATAATTGAAAAAAAGATAGACCTCACGGTTCAGAGTTTCGGTATATCACCCTTTAGGTTTTCCCTTCCGGTTCTCCTCTTTTTTGCCCTAATTTCTTTCGGTTTTCTCCTCGGAAATCAATATCTTTTTCCGAAACTGCTGGGTAATTTATGGTATATAGAAAAACATTACAAAAAGAAACAGAAGGTTTCGGGTGTCATAAAAGACTTTTGGTTTTTAAAGGAAGGAAAATACAGAACTTACTACTACATAGGTAGCCTGAACCTTTCGGACGGCATGCTCATAGATATGGTAGCGATAAAGGTTTTAAGGGATTTAACACCCTTTGAGGAGATAAGGGTTTACACGGGAGTATGGGAAGGTGACGAGATAACCGTTTACCTTGGTGAAGCTTACGACCTAATCAAGGGGGAAAAAAAACCCCTGAGAATGAAAAAAGTAAAGATAGGACTAAAACTAAAGGAGGTTGAGCTGTTCTCAACGAAGATAGACTTTTTAACCTTAAAGGATCTGTTTGTCCTTTACACGAAAAGCAAGGCGGTGGGACTTAATGCGGATACCTACGGAGGGGAACTCTTGTTTAGAACCCTGTTTTCATTTCTTTCCCTTTTTGTATCACTGCTAACTTTTTACTTGTTCTTTAGATGGAGGGATATAAAGAAGGTTAGCGCAGGATTATTTGTAGGACTGCTACTTTTGTGGGGTGTAGTTCTCTCACCTAAGGTTATAACCCAGAAGGCAAACCAGCCCCTCTACCTTTCCCTTATTCCTATAAGTTTTCTTATCCTCCTCTTTCTAAAAGGAGTATACGATCTTCGCAAAGGATTCAGGGTCTAAGCTTGCGGTCCCGACGAGTAATCCGTTTATCTCCTTGTGTTTCATAAACTCCCCAGCGTTTTCGGGCTTCACACTTCCTCCGTAGAGTATCCTCGTTTTACCCTCGTTCTTTGGATTTAACTCCTTCAAGAGATTTCTTATAAAGGTGTGAACTTGGACTGCATCCTCGGGAGTTGCGGGGATTCCCGTCCCTATAGCCCATACGGGCTCGTAAGCTATATCTATTCTGTCAACGTGCTCCTCAATACCGTTAAGAGCGAGCTTTATCTGAGTTTCAACAACCTTAAAAGTCATACCTGCTTCCCGTTCCTCCTTCTTCTCACCAACACATAGGATTGGTCTTATTCCTTCCTCAAGGCATGCAACTACCTTTTTGTGAATTAATTCGTCAGATTCGCCGAATATATGTCTCCTCTCGGAGTGTCCAACTATCACGTATTCACACCCGAGTTCTTTAAGCATAGGTATTGATACCTCTCCCGTGTATGCTCCTTTTTTCTCGTAATAACAGTTCTGAGCACCGAGTTTAACACCCGTTCCTTTAAGTATCTCTGAAGCAACACATAGAGACGTAAATGGAGGGCATATAAGTATCTCCCTGCTTTCCGGATGTTCAACAAATCTCAAAAACTTCTTTAGGTATTCCTCTGTTTCCTTGGGTGTTTTGTTCATCTTCCAGTTTGCGGCTATCAACCTTCTCATAAATTTTCATTCTACCTTTAAAATTTCTTGTTATGAAAATACTCATCACGGGAGAACCCGGTGTGGGGAAAACAACACTGGTTAAAAAGCTCGTTCAAAGACTCGGAAATAGAGCAGTTGGATTCTGGACCGAGGAGGTAAGAGACCCCGAAACCAACAATAGAACAGGTTTTAGGATAATCACGACCGAGGGAAAGAAAAAGATTTTTTCCTCAAAGTTTTTCACCTCTAAGAAACTCGTCGGCTCTTACGGTGTTAACGTTCAATACTTTGAGGAGCTTGCGATTCCGATACTTGAGAAAGCCTACAACGAGGCAAAAAGGGACAAGAGAAAGGTAATAGTTATAGACGAGATAGGAAAGATGGAACTTTTCTCAAAAAAGTTTAGGGATTTGGTTAGAAAGATTATGTACGACCCGACGGTTAACGTTATAGCAACAATTCCCATAAGGGACGTCCACCCCCTCGTGAGAGAGATAAGGAGACTTCCCGGTGCAGTTTTAATAGAACTGAACAAACAGAACAGAGATATAATCCTTGAGGATATATTAAATCTGCTCGGAAAGTAAAAATGGAAAACCTGCTTACCTTTTTAAGAATACTTCTTACATTTCCCGTTGTTTTTCTAATCCTTTCCGAAAACTACAGACTTGCCCTCTTGCTTTATATTCTCGGAGCGATTACCGACTGGTTTGACGGGAACCTCGCAAGAAAGAATAAAAAAGTTTCAAATATGGGAAAATTGCTTGACCCATACGCCGACAAAGTATTTGTCCTGCTCCCCCTTATAGCTCTGGTTGAGGTCGGAAAGGTTAAAAGCCTATGGGTAATTCTTTTAACCTTTAGGGAACTGAGTATATCCTTCCTAAGGAGCTTGGCGGTGGAAAGGGGAATTTATATGGAAGCTTCCCTCCTTGGAAAACTTAAGGCCTTTTTTGAGTTTTTATCCGTTATACTCATACTTGCCGGGATAAAGCTTGGAAATATCCTTCTGGTTATCTCCGTTGTTCTTGCTTACGCCTCTGCCCTCGAGTATATAAAAAGCTTCAAGAAGCAGACAGCTTAATCTTCCCTTCCCCTTATAACGAGCTTTATGGGTGCGTATTTTATGTTCAAATGTTCCCTCAGTTTCTTTATAAAGAATCTTTTGTAATTTTCCTTCCAAGCGTCGGGATAATTGGTTATCAGGACTACAGTCGGAGGTTTTATGCTCTCCTGAAATGCGTAATAAACCTTCACTTCCTTTCCCTTGTATCTCGGGGGAGGTTTCTCACTCAGTATCTTGTGAACAGCCCTGTTGATGAATGAGGTTTTGTGTTGTTTAGTGTAATCTTTGTAAACTGTATCTATCCAGTTTAGAAGATCCTCAACACCCTCGCCCTTTGTGGCAACGGTAAAAGCTATAGGTGCAAAGTCAAGAAAAAAAAGCTCCTTCCTTATTATCGCCTCAAGTTCTTCTTTACTCCACGGAGATATATCCATCTTGTTTGCTACAATTACACACCCCTTATACCTTCTCTCAATTAGTCCCCCTAATCTCTTGTCCTGGCGTGTTGGCCCTTCCGAGGCGTCTATAACAATACAGGAAACGTCCGAGAGTTCTATAGCTTTAATACTCCTTCCCACAGAGAAAAACTCAACCCCGTACTCAACCTTTGAAGGTCTTCTAACCCCGGCGGTGTCTATTAGTATGAAGTTCTTATCATTCCACCTGAAGGGAACTTCTATTGCATCCCGCGTAGTTCCCGCAATGGGTGAAACTATAACCCTTTCGTCCTTGAGTATAGCGTTTACGAGTGAAGACTTTCCGACGTTAGGTCTACCCACGAAAGCAACCTTTATACCCTCTTCAACGGTTTCAACTTTTTCACCCTTGAGATACTTAACTACTTCGTCAAGCAGCTCACCCGTTCCCCTTCCGTGCTGGGCGGATATGGGGAAAACCTTATCAAAGCCAAGGGAGTAAAACTCCGGAACGTTTTTCTCAATCCTTTTGTTGTCAACCTTGTTAACGACAAGTAGTACCTTATCCTTGTAAGGATAAAGAAGTTTTGCTATTTCTTCATCAAGGGGATTTATACCCTCCTTTCCGTCTACAACGAAGAGAATTACATCAGCCTTAGGTATTTCCTTTTCAACGAACTTTCTCACTTCCCTTATTATCTCGTCCTTTGTTTCTGGAACAAGACCCCCCGTATCAACAACGATAAACTCCTTCCCTCCCCACGAGGCCTTTCCCTCAATAATATCCCTCGTTATGCCGGGAAAGTCTTCAACTATCGCATACCTTTTGCCTATAAGTCTGTTGAAAAGAGTTGACTTTCCGACGTTCGGTCTACCGATAATAACAACCCTGTTTCCCATTATGTAATCTCTCCCATCTTATAAGCTCTGAGGAGTTTCCTTTGTTCCTCAAGTATAAAGCTCTCTATAATCTGCTCTTCCTTTCTTGAAATCTCTTCAAACTTTATTCCCATACATACCTTTTTTTCGTAAACGCTTTTATGAACTATTTTTCCAAGTAAATTCATAAATTTATAGCCCTTAAGGGTAAAGTCAAGAAGGATATTCTCCCCTTCCTTTACGTCTACCGTTCCTTCGTAGCAAACCTTTGCTCCCCTCAGGCTTATATCTTCTATTATTCCCTCGTAAGTTTCCTCACCCTCCTTCCTTAGAATCGTAAACTTCACAGGAATTTTTACCTTCCACCTTACGGTTTCCCTGAACTGTATTCTGTTCAGTTTGTCCGTGTGTTTTACAGCTAAAATCATCCTTCCCATCTCCATAAAAATTTTCTCAACGTTTGTCTCAAAGGAGTATCTCGCATCGTTTTCCCTTAGGAAGTAAAACTTAACTTTATCGCCTACCTTTACGCTTATGGGTTGGAGCAGGGCAATGTATAAATACTCCTCATCCTTGTCGTAAACGTATGCGTCAACTTCCTGGTCTCCGACTATTAATTTTCCCGTTTGGTAAACCTCTATGTCCCTCGTAGTTGATAGTGGAATGAACCAGGGTATGGAGCTGAACCTAAGCTTCATCCTTATAGTGGATATGAGTTTTATCTCTTCAGGATTTCCATTCCTTACTATTCTGTCAACAATTTTTTCAAATAAAGCTTTATTTTCAAAAACAAGTGTAGGATTTACGGGAAACTGCCTTACATACTTCCAGAGGAGCTCGGTTTCTTCTTCTGTTAGGTCATAATCCTTAGCCCTTGAAAAAAAAACTTCCTTTATCCTCTGTCTTTCCTTTATCCTCAGATAGATTACCGGAACGGCAACTACTCCCAGGAATGCGGAGAAGACTATGATAAATAAAAGAATCTCCTGGGGGGAAGGCCCCCGAAAGAGGTAACGGCTTGCCTCAATAAAGGTATCAAATCCGGCTTGAGCTTCCATAAATTTTATACATGTTCAAGTATCATTTGTTTTAACGCCTCTTTTGGTTGAACCCCTATTCTCGTATCCACCACCTCCCCGTTTTTAAAGAGGATTATCGTAGGAATAGCCCTAATTCCGTATCTCATAGCTATGTTCGGATTTTCATCGGTGTTCAGCTTCCCAACCTTAATCTGGTCTCCGAACTCCTCCGCGAGCTCTTCAATTATGGGAGCTATTATCCTACAGGGCCCGCACCAAGGAGCCCAAAAATCTACAAGAACAGGTTTATCGGACTGGAGAACCTCTTGGTCCCAGTTTTGTTCGCTAAGCTCAATCACCCTACCTGCCATTTTCCTCCTCCTTAATGAGTAAGTTGTAAAGCTTCTTAACGCGTTCGTCCTTAATATAGTAACATATTATTGAGCCTTCTCTTCTCCAACCTACTATCCCGCGTGCTCTGAGTATGGAGAGGTGTTGTGAAACACTCGGTTGCGAAAGATTTAAAATTTCACCGAGGTTCTTAACGCATTGCTTTCCTTCCATCAGGATGCTTATTATCTTTAACCTTACAGGGTGGGAAAGGGCCTTAAAAAATTCTGCGTACTCCTCAAGCTTTTCATCGCTAAGAATATCTTCCCTAAGCATCCTACTAATAATTTACCAAAAAAATTCTTATTATCTAATATAAGGATATTAGATTTCTTTAAGGACTCTATAAGCTTCCCTGAGTTCCTCTTTGTCCTTAACAGGGGAGTATTTCCACCTCTGGTAAGCTCTGACTACAAATTCAACCTTGTCGTGTATATCGGTTCCCTTAGTTTTTTCCAGAATTCTTTCGGGAGAACGCTCATTAATGTTATATTTTTTTAGCTTTCTCAAGAGTTTTCTGTAAAGGTTTTCCGGAGTCTTTCTTATTTCCCTTAAGTATACAAACATACCTATGGCTAAGGATAAGGGAAGAAGTATGTAATGAAGATTTTCTGATAATTTCCTAGGTATTTCTCCGAGAGATTTTATTCCTAATCTTAGTGTTCTCCTCTGCTTTTCCGCCGTGAAGTTTACAACGTTTTTGTACCAAAAGGTTAAAATGGCATCGTAAATTAGGGAAATTTTAGATATATGTTTAGCACCTTCCGGAACGTAAGGAGGGGTCGTGTCTACTCTTACCCATTTTTTTCCGTCAAAGGCTTCAACCCAGACGTGAGCCATAGCACTTAAAACTATGTAGTAATTGCCGTATTCGTTTTTTATTGCTCCGTGGTATCCGCTAACGAGTCTTGCGGGAACATCCATCAACCTAAGAAGAATAGCGGTTGCGGAAGCAAAAAACTCACAGTTTCCCTTCTTGGAGACAAATAGAAAGTATTCCAGAGGGTCACCCTCGTGTTCTAGCTTTAGGGAGTATCTAAAATCCTTGAAGAAGTTCTTAACCCTCTCTATCTTTTCTTGGGCTGTTCTTGTCCCCTTTGATAACTCCTTCGCCAACTTCCTTATACGCGGAGATATATCCTCGGGAACCTTTAGGGAAATAGCTACAGGTTTGTCTTCGGGAAAAACATCCGAAGAAACTGCCCTTATCCTCAAGGGCTTAGTTATGGGTTTATCAAAGATGTAAACACCTCCCTTTACCCTTTTCGGTTTTTCTAACGTTCCCTCAACGCTCACAACATAGTTGGGGTAATCAAGTGTGGGGAGGTATTTATCGTAAGTAGGTTCAAGGATTATCGTATAAGTCTTCTCGCCTTTTCTAATTTCTTCTTCTCTTTCCTTGATTGTTCTGAACCATTTGTTATTCTTAAAGGTATCAAGAACGGCCAGTCGCCAGTAAGGTTTTTCCTTAAACTCCCGTCCGAACACTCTGAAAACGACCCTTCTGTCAAGTTGTATCTCTCCTACCTTTCCGAGCTCAACCTCATCGGTAAAACCGCTGATTAGTCCCCCCTTTCCGCCTGCTATATCAAACAGAGGCTTATCAACCCT
>NZ_JBSLZM010000115.1:0-6792 GCF_056494385.1 Aquifex sp.
CCTTATACCTCTCAACGAGACAACCCATAACGATTACTTCCTTCCCGCTTTCCGCAAACTCAAGAATCGTTTCTATACTCTCAAGCTTTGCGGGTTCTATAAAACCGCAGGTGTTTATTATTATCACATCAGCCTCTTCGGGATTGGGCGTTATCTGTGCTCCCGCACTCTTCAACTTTCCGAGTAGTATCTCACTATCAACCAGGTTTTTGGCACATCCCAAACTAACCAGACCTACTTTCATAAAGAAAATTTTAGTTCTCTGAAACCCTATATATATGATGCAAAAAAGCACGGAATTTTAAGGCATGTAATCCCTTAATTACTTTAGGGCATTGCAAGGGTTAAAATCTATCCCTTGAAAATCAGTAGGGAAAATTTAAGGATTTGCCTTCCGAAACCCCTCGTTGCGGGGAATTGCTGAAAATCATGCCCTTCCTCGCTAACCTTACAAAATCACGGGTGAGAGCTAAAATTCCCTATTCAGTAGCCAAGGAGTCAAAAAGGGCTATTCCTTAGCTCTTTATTTTCAAGAATATCATAAACTTAAGTAAATTTTTATGATTTTTGTTAAGGATTTCGGTTTTTCTTGCTTCTTTTAAACCTACTCATTAAATTAAACTATTTTGAGAGCACTAACAGAACGAAGATTTAAAAAAGTTAAATTCGGGGTGCCGGAAATCTTCGTAAACTTCAAGGGGGACTTTTTCCGCTTGTTCAAGAAGAGGCTCGGTTATCTCCCATAGGCGTTCAACCTCCTCCCCGTCAAGGAACAGCATTCTGTTCCCCTCTATAACGTCAAGAAGAAGGGACTCGTAAGCGTCGGGAATCTCACCGAGTGCTTCCTTGAGGTATAGCTTCCATTCCTTACTCTGTGCACACTTTAGAAATCCGTAAGGTGAGATTAGATTAACGGAAAAGGAAACCGCATTCTCGGGATATATATTGAATGTAAGGATATTTTCCCTAGGGGGACAGCCTATTATTCTTTCAAGGGCTTTCAGGTTATTAAAGCGAATGCTTATTTCGGTTCTCTTCTCCTTTAGTTTCTTGCCCGTAATTATGTGAAAAGGAACTTCTTCCCACCTTTCGTTCTTTACCGAAAGTTCTACGTAAACAAAGGTCTCAACATTTCCTTTGTAGCTTTTATACCTTGCCCTTTTTAGGCTTTCCTTTTTAAACTCAAAGAAGTTAAGCGTTCGCTTTATCTCGTCGTGAAACGCAAGGGAGGAACCCGGAAGCTCCATAGCGGTGAATACGGAAAGCATAAGCATATGGTTCTGAACCATATCCCTTATGGCTCCCACCTTATCGTAATAAGCTTCCCTTCCCTCAACACCTTCCCTCTCAAGGGCTAAAACCCAGACCTCCTTAACGTAATGCCTGTTTAAAAGCTCGTAAAATAGCGGATTTGAAAACTTAAAGGAGAGTATATTTTGAACCTGAGGTTTCCCGAGGAAGTGGTCTATCCTGTAAATCTCCTCTTCACGAAAGTATTTTTTTACGATTTTGTTTAAAAGTTTTGCATCTTTAAGGCTAAGTCCGTAAGGTTTCTCTATCACTATTCTTTTTAAAGGCAAGTTTAGGAACTTCCCTATTCCTTCAAGGGCTTCCTTAAATAAGTAAGGAGGAAGTGCCAGGTAGAATACGTTAAGTGCTTCTCTGCTCAGTAACTTTTTCAGTTTCTTATAGCTTTCTTCGTCCTTTACGTTAAACTCAACGAAAATAAGTTTTTCCTTCAGATTGTCGGAAACTTTCCTCCTACTTTCTTCAAACTTTTCCCTCTTTCTTCCCAAAATAAAGACTCTTCCCGGGTTAATCTTGTCCTTTACTGTGTCTATCGCGGGAAGAAGTTTCTTCCTTGATAGGTCTCCCGTTCCTCCGAAGATGATAAAGTCAATCCTTCCTTTTGATTGGATGCCTCCCGAACGCATACCTCAGAACAGCAAGAAGCTTATTCCTGAATATATCCTTTTTCCTTGAGTCAAACCTGCCAAAGAGGGAACTTGCTATGACGTTTAAAGAAATGCCTCTGTCAACAGCCTCCTTTACACACCACCTTCCTTCACCCGAATCCTCAACGTATCCCTCAACCTCCTCAAGGTTTCCGAACTCATTAAAGGCCTCTTCAAGGAGCTCCATTAAGAAAGAGCGTATTACACTTCCCTGATTGTAAATCCTTGCCACCTCCTTAAGGTCATAATCGTATGGGGACTCTTTTAAAAGCTCAAAACCCTCTCCTATAGCCTGCATTATCCCGTATTCTATACCGTTGTGAACCATCTTCGCGTAATGTCCCGCCCCGCTTTTTCCTAGATAAGCGTATCCCTTTCCCTCATAAGCCAGGTCTCTGAACAGGTGTTCCCACTTTCTGAAGACATACTCATCACCCCCGATCATAAGGGAAAATCCCTTTTCTTTACCGAGCACTCCTCCGCTTACACCGACGTCAAGGAAGTTAACACCTATTTTTAGGAGTTCCTCATACCTTCTTACAGAGTCTTTGTAAAAGGAGTTTCCCCCGTCAACTACCGTATCTCCCCTTTTTAATAGGGGTTTTAGGTTTTCCAGTACTTCATCCACCGCAGTATGGGGAACCATAATCCAGAAGAGCCTTTCTCTATCAAACTCTTTAAACTCTTCGTAATCCTCTACAACTCTTATACCCGGTTCTTTTCTTGCCTTTTCTCTTGATTCCCTTGATTTATCATAACCTACAACACGCCACGAAAGTTTTTTAAGACGGTGGGCGATTGCCCCTCCCATCCTCCCTAGGCCTATTAACAGTATCTCCTTTTTCACAGAGTTTCGCCCTCCGCGGTTATACCCAGCTCTTCGGGTGTAAGGCTTTGTATGGCCTCTTTTAGGTTATCAAACACCGTGTAGAAATCCTCTCCGAGGAACTTAACACCTCTTCCGTATAGTTTCTGGAATGCGTATGAAACCATCTTTTGTTTTTCATAGGACATCGTTATTCCGAGCTCTTCCGCCTTTTGATTTAGAACCATCTTAACCTCTTCAAGTTTCCTCGCTCTCTTTTCCCTCTCCTTTTCCGCTTCGTTTAAAGGCATATCCAGGAACTCGTCAACCTTCTGGAGAATTCTCTCAAAATACGAGCCCGGGAACTTTTTATCTCCGAGTCTTTCCGTAACGAAACCTATCGTTATGTAAAAGGGATACTGAATGAAGGGTTCAAGGTCATACTCCTTCATATCGGGATTTTGTTCAAGCTTTTCCATAAAAAGGTTATAAGCCTGAATCGCTTTTTCTTTGAGCCCCGGTGCTTTCTCAATGTTGAAACTCAGTATGTAGTTTCTTAAATCCTTAGGAAGAACGAAAGCGGGAATTTTTTCAAGCCCTACTATCTTCGCCGCCTCCAGTCTGTGCTGTCCGTCTACCACTTCGTAATACCCATCACTGTTTGGAACAATCATTATAGGGTCTATAAAGCCAAGGGTTTGTATTGAGTTTATTAGCCTCTCTATAAGTGTGTTCGAAAGAGGCCTTTCTATAGGAGGGATTACAACCTTATCAACTTCAACCTCACGGAATACAATCTCATAACCTTTAACGGGTTCCCTGTACTTACAGGCGTCCATCTTTGCACCTCCCTTTATAAAATTTTTTTAGGATTTTTGAGTCCTTTATTATAAATTTAATCTTTCGGAGCTTTATTTCAAGGCTTGAAAATTCTTCCTTCCGCAAAAACGTTGCTCAGGCATCCCGTAAAATCCGCCCCTCCGCTACATACCATAAAGTGAATTTCCTTCTCGTTTATAACCTCAAGGATACCCGTAGGTGTTTCCTTCGTTATACCTTTTTTCCCGCTTACCGCGTAATCTTCTCCGTCGTAGCTTATAACACCGAAAAAAGCCCCGTTGCACGAAGCAACTACTTTAAGCCCCTCCTTTATACCGAACTTCTTTCTGAAATAGCCCTTTATTTCTTTTATTTCGAGTCTGTGAACTTTACAACAGAAGGGTTTTATTTTTCTTAAGCTTCCGTCGTAATTTTTGTAAACACCCGTAATACAAACCTCTTTTGTGTTCTTCCACCACTCGGTAAAGGGCTCACTTCCGAACAAAAAGCCAAAAAGAAAGAGAAGAACTATCAATCCCGCTTATACCTCCCATTGATATGAGACTAAGCCCCAAGAAAAAACCTAAAACTCTGTTCATATAGGTGTATTTTAAAATGTTATGAGAATTCTCTTTTTATGCTACAGGTTCAACTCCCTTTCCCAGAGACTTTACTGCGAGCTCACCGAAAGGGGACACGATGTATCAATAGAGCTTGACGTTCATCCGGAGCTCACCGTAGAAGCCGCAGAACTCTACAAACCCGACCTCATTATAGCTCCCTTCCTTAAAAGGAAAATTCCGTCCGAAGTTTGGAAAAAGTGTCCCACCCTTATTGTTCATCCGGGGCCTCCGGGAGATAGGGGACCCCACGCAATTGATTGGGCAATTCTGAACAACGTGAAGGAATGGGGTGTTACACTCCTTGAAGCATCCGAAGAATACGACGCCGGAGACGTATGGGCCTTTAGAATGTTTCCTATGAGGTTCGCCAGAAAGTCCAGTGTATACAGGAACGAGGTAACCGAGGGAGCGGTTGAGTGTGTCCTTGAAGCAATTGATAACTTTGAAAAAGGAAAAGTAAGAAAAACACCTCAAGGTGATAAACACAACTGGAATAAGATCGATAAAGAAAAAAGAAAGATAAACTGGGCAAAAGATACAACCTCCGAAATCCTTAAAAAGATTTACGCATCGGACAGCCAACCCGGTGCAACCGCAACACTTCAAGGGGAAGAGTATTACCTTTATAACGCGTATCCCGAAGAGGAGCTAAAGGGAAAACCGGGGGAAATAATAGCGGTAAGAGATGAGGCTATCTGTATAGGAACGAAAGATGGAGCTATCTGGATTACCCACCTAAGGGAAAAGAAAAAGGACTCAATAAAGCTCCCTGCTGTTAGAGTTCTCAAGAAATTAAAAGTCCCCGAGCTTCCCTTAAAACCCTGGGAGAAGGTGGATTTCAAAACTTATAGAGAAATAGTTTACGAGGAGGAAAAGAACATAGCTTACATTTACTTTAACTTTTACAACGGGGCAATGTCCACGGAGCAGTGTTACAGACTCCTTGAAGTAATAAGGTATGCCAAAAGAAGACCCGTAAAGGCTATAGTCCTCATGGGACAGGAAGACTTCTTCTCAAACGGGATGAATTTAAACACGATTGAGAATGCGGAAAGTCCACCCGACGAGAGCTGGAGGAATATAAACGCGATAGACGACGTTTGTGAAGAAATCCTTAAGACCCCTGATAAACTTACGGTTGCGGGAATACAGGGAAATGCGGGAGCAGGCGGAGTCTTTATGGCTCTTAATTGTGACTTTGTATTTGCAAGGGAAGGTGTCGTTCTTAATCCTCACTACAAGAATATAGGAAACCTTTACGGCTCGGAGTTTTGGACCTACATACTTCCGAAAAGGGTGGGATGGGAAAATGGGAAGAAAGTTATGGACAACAGAATGCCCGTAAGCTCAAGGAAGGCAAAAGAGATAGGTTTAATTGACGATGTTTTCGGTAAAAATCCCGAGGAGTTCAGAAAGCTACTTAAAGGAAGACTTGAGAAGTTTATAAACTCAAGGGAGTATTACGCATTTATTGAGGGAAAGAAAAAAGAAAGAACTTCTCCCGAGTGGGAGCAGGAGATAAGAAAGGCTAGGGAGCACGAGCTTGAGATGATGAAACTAAACTTTTACGGATTTGACACAAGTTACCACATAGCCCGATACTATTTCGTCCACAGGAAGCCCCACTTCAGAACACCGCCATATCTTGCAAAGCACAGGAGGAAGATAAAGATAAAATAAAATCCGATGAATCTTGAAATAGAGCTTTTCGGAATAAAGTTTAAGAACCCCGTATGGGTTGCCAGCGGAACCTTTGGCTACGGTCTTGAAGCGATGGAGATTTATGATGTCTCAAAACTCGGTGCTGTTGTAACTAAAGGGCTTTCCTTGAGACCAAGGCTCGGAAACGAACTTCCCAGAATAGTTGAGACTCCTTGCGGAATGTTGAACTCAATAGGTCTACAAAACCCGGGTGTAGAGAAGTTCTTAGAAGAGCTTTACCCAAAGATAAAAAACATAGACACGCACTTTATAGCAAACGTGTTCGGTGAAAGCGAAGAGGAATACGTAGAGGTATGTATGGCTCTTGAGGATGCGGAAAAGATTGTAGCTTACGAGCTTAACGTTTCCTGCCCCAACGTAAAGAAGGGTGGTATAGTCTTCGGTCATGACCCCGTAGTTCTCGGAAGCCTTGTTGAAAGCATAAAAAAGAGGATTAAAAAGCCTTTGCTTGTAAAACTTTCTCCCAACGTTACGGATATAACGGAGTTTGCAAAGGTGTGTATAAATAGCGGGGCGGACGGCCTCGTTCTTATTAATACCCTCCTCGGAATGAAGATAGACATAAGAAGGAAAAAGCCCGACCTTGCCACTAAAACGGGCGGACTCTCGGGTCCGGCAATTCTTCCGATAGCTGTCAGGATGATTTATCAGGTTTATGAGAAGTTCGGGGACACTGTTCCCATTATAGGTGTAGGAGGCATAACTACATACGAGGATGCCCTTGAACACGTTATGGCAGGGGCGAGTGCGATTCAGGTAGGAACTGCAAACTTTTACGACCCCCTTGCACCCCTTAAGGTTATTGAAGGAATTAAGAATTTTATGAAAGAGGAAAACGTTCAAAACTTTAAGGAACTTATCGGAGTAG